>CAYPAB010000066.1:0-8453 GCA_964408605.1 uncultured Eubacteriales bacterium | reverse complement strand
TCGCATATTCAAGCAAGTCGAGGCGGAACTCGTTTAACCCCAAGTCCATAATTGAAATTCCGCTTGTCATATCTTCAATATCAACAACTTCTTCCTGTAAGCGTTTAAGTTGCGCTTTGCGGTATTCAAGGTCGCCTTTTTCTTCGGGGCTTAATAAATTATCATCACCCGTCGCAGTCATATCAACAATTTTCATTCTTGTTTCAACTCTTGATTTCAGTTCGATGTATTTATCAAGCGTTACATCGGGCCAAAAATTGACAAGTTGAATACACTTGTTTTTACTGCCTATACGGTCGATTCTGCCGAAACGCTGAATGATACGAACCGGATTCCAATGAATATCATAGTTGATAAGATAGTCGCAGTCCTGCAAGTTCTGACCTTCGGAGATACAGTCTGTTGCGATTAAAATATCAATATCGCATTTCGGCATATTTTCAAAAACATCTCTACCCTTTGATACAGGCGAAAAACAAGTCAAAACCGTATTCAAATCGCATTTGAGTTTCGGTATTGTGCTTTTACCCTCAACATTACCGGAAATTAAAGCCGTATTAAGTCCGAATTCTGCTTTTACATATTCGCTGACATTTTTATAAAGATAATCGGCGGTATCGGCAAAGGCGGTAAAGATAATTACTTTTTTGTTTTTGTCATTTATGGGATTTTCAATTTTTCCTTTCAACACAGAGTAAAGTTCTTGTAGTTTACAGTCGTGTTCGGGAGTGATATCACCGACCATAAGAGTCAAAAGTTCAAGAATATCACGATCTTTTAATAAACTGTTTTTCCAGGATAAATAATCCATATCGGCAAGATCGATTTTCACCTTTTTGCCGAAAGTGAACATATCGCTGTTTTGGTCATCGCCGTCAAAATCATCGAATTCATCAATTTCGGTAAGTTCGAGTTTAAGGTTTGAGGTTTTATCGTAATCTTCAATGGTTTTCACGGTTCGGTCGATAAGGTCTTTTATCCTTGTGAGCGTAAGGTTAAAAGAGTAAACGCTGCTCTCCATACGCTTCATAAGGTTAACGCTCATAAGATTTCTGAGTCCTTGCTCGCGGTTCGCCTGAGTAAAACCGACATTAACCTCGTTATCGCCGAAAAGTTCGGCATATTTTTCGGTTTTACTTGCGAGTATATAGTGGCTCGGCGTATAAATTGACAGTTCGAGCAGCATCAACTGTTCAAAAATCTCGTTGTAATTTATCGCCGCTTTCAAGTCGGTCAGTTTCGGCGATTTTGAAATAGGTTTGAGCCTTACGGGAAATGTACCGATATCGGTTGTATCGTAATATTTTTGAATATGTTTTCTTGAACGGGCAATCGTTACGCTGTCAAGCACTTCGAAAAAGTCGAAATCGAGCATTTTCAAAAGTGCGTTTGTTGTGCGTTCTTCGGGCTCAAATTTACTCCAAGCGTTAAAAACTTTTTGTGCGTTTTTGAAAATTTCTTCTATTGAACGGTTTATGTTGAGCTTGCCGTTAATGTTTTCGGATTCTCCCTCATACGCCAGTGCAAGTTGGTTTTTAAGGTCGTTGAAACGGTTGTTTACCGGCGTTGCCGAAAGCATAAGAACCTTTGTTTTTACGCCTTTTCTTATAACCTTTTTCATAAGAGTAGCGTAGCGGTTATCTTTAACGTTTTCGTCATCGTCAAGTTTTCCGCCGTTACGGAAATTGTGGGACTCGTCAATCACAACAAGGTCATAATTACCCCAATTAAGCCTGTCTAAATCAAGACCGTTTGACTTGCCGTGAGTTCGATTTATATCGGTATGATAAAGCACATCATAGCGTAATCTGTCGCAGGCAATGGGATTGTTTACATAATTGTCTTTATATGTATTCCAGTTATTTGCAAGTTTTTTTGGGCAAAGCACAAGAACGGATTTGTTTCTGTTTTCGTAATATTTAATTACGGCAAGAGCTGTGAAGGTCTTACCGAGACCGACGCTGTCGGCAAGAATACATCCGTTGTATTTTTCAAGTTTATTTATAATTGCAAGGACCGCATCCTTTTGGAAATTATAAAGCATATTCCAGACTTTACTGTTTTTAAATCCGGTTGCTTCATTAGGTAGCGTATCCTCGGTAATATCTTCAAGAAACTCACTGAAAATATTGTAGAGGGTAACAAAGTAGATGAATTCAGGAGAATTTTCGTTATACACTGCCGAAATATTTTCTATTACTTCTTCGGTTACATCTTGGAACTGCTGTTTGTTGTTCCATAACTGTTCAAAAAGATTTACATAACTCGCACTAATTGGATACGGTAAACGCTGTGTAAAGTTATAAGCATAGTTGCCTTTTTCGCAACCTAAATCAACAGTTGTGAACTCATTGACCGGAGTGTATGTATATTTATTTTCACCATTATCGAGGTTGATAAAGCCTTGCATAAGTTGATTTGTTGTATTGGATTTGAATGTAACTTTTTTCTTAATCCACTCGGCGCATTCTTTGGCAATAGCCTTTTGAGAAAGTTCGTTTCTGAGACGAACTTCAAATTCCGATCCGTAAAGACTTTTTTCACGGTTCAAGCGGGGAATATAAAACTCACGTTTTGTTTTTTCGGTTTTATCTGTAGTAAATGTGGGCGACGTGAATATAAACTGAAGTTCATCGATTTTTTCAAGATTTTCTTTAAGTTCGGCATAAGCATAAATAGAAAAGCAAGCGGCGGCAATTCTCAACTTGCTGTGTTTCGAGATGTTTTCTTTCAAATCATCTTTTAATCGAGAATTTATATTATCAAACATAATCGGCATAACTGTATTTTCGTTCATTTTTTCCACTCCACTTTATAGAACTGCAACATAATCGGTATTATGTTGTACAATTATTTACTATTAGATACTAAAACCCATTTTATTGATTTGATTATAACATATTTCCGTTATATTTACAAGAAAAATGCCACGCAAAGTATGGTAATAAAGAAACTGTCGAACTATAATACAGCAGAAATAAGCCTTCTCAAACTCAAAAAATGACAAGGCTTGGATTTTTATACCCGTTTTAATTCGTAAGCATTCACGGTGTAACTGTGAGTGCTATTTTTTTATGGTGTTAAGCAACATAATACCGATTATGTAATACACCGTCATTTATGGCGGATGTTTTGTTTTAGGCTTAAATTATCAAACGCATATTTTCCATTTTTTTGCGGTGTTCAGTGCCGGTTGAAATAATATAAATTCGTGTTGTGTTTATGCTTGAGTGACCGAGTATATCGGCTAACTTTGCAATGTCCTTTTCAATTCCGTAAAAAACACGAGCGAACAAATGCCGAAGATTATGCGGAAACACCTTTTGCGGATTCACATTTGCCTGCTCGCAAAGGCTTTTCATCTCTCGCCAAATGTTTGTACGACTTATTGCTTTGCCCGTGCGTGTAACAAATATCATTCCGCTTGAGATGTTATGCCTTTTTGCATAATTTAATAATTTTTGCCGTAATTCTCGAACGATAAAAACCGTTCGGGTTTTGTTTTTAAGTGAAACTGTTGCCTCACCATTATGCACCGCCTCGACAGTTATAAACTGCAATTCGCTGACACGAATACCTGTTCCGCATATTGTTTGCAAAATCATATTAAGTCGTTCGTTTTTATTGGATTTCGCCGTCCTGCAAAGTCGCTCATATTCGGCTCTCGTTAACTCTTTTCCTTCGGGGCAATAAATCCGCCGTTGGAGTTTTATTGATTTCACTTTTAGATCATTCCATTGCAAAAATGCGAACAAACAGTTTATTGATGCTAACATAGAATTTATGCTTCTGTTAGCATAGTTTTTTGACAACAACTCATTTTTGTATGCGATAACCGATTCCTTTGTAATTTCATTATTATTCATATAATCCACGAAAGCACATACATCACGAACATATTTTTCAATAGTATTACCGCTCTTTTCTTCGGTTATGAGATAATCTTTAAAATTTGATATTATCTCCCTTGTCAAAAATCGAATTGTCATTACATCTACCTCCGAGTATTTTTTATTATTTTACCCGAAAATACGATTTTGGTATCATTTTCGTAATTTCAAGACAAAAACACCCCGTAAGATTTGCGGATTTTCGCTTTTCTTACGGGTTTTTTCTCATTTGTATTGTTTTTTTTAATATAAGTAACTGTTTTTTCATATAAATATTAACAATTTTATTTTCTGACAGATTATGAGCATTGTTATACTATTCAGTCACAAACACGCTGAATTAAAATCGGAAATGTTAAATTACTGTAACACTTCCGTCGGATTTATTGACGGCATTTTTCGAATATAGTATAATAAAAGCAACGGTTATAATGAATTATGAAGGAGGATGAAATCAAATGATTATGACTCAATTGGATGACTATATTTCGCAAAAAGAAGAAATATGTCGTAAAAATGACGCGATTTCTCCTGATCTTTACGGTGAATACGGCGTCAAGAGGGGGCTTCGTGACCAAAACGGCAACGGTGTGCTTGCGGGGCTTACAAATATATCGAGAATAACGTCGTTTGAAACCGTCAACGGCGAAAAAACGCCCTGTGACGGTAAACTGTGGTATCGTGGTTACAGAGTTGAAGATCTGTTGAATGATTTGGGTGAAACCGAACTCGGTTACGAAAAAATCGCATATCTGCTTTTGATGGGCGAAATGCCCGACAAAACCGAAAGTGAAATGTTCAAAAAACTTATCGGTGAAAGCAGGCAACTTCCGACAAACTTCACCCGTGACGTCATTATGAAAGCGCCGAGTTACGATATTATGAATTCCATGACGAGAAGCATATTGACACTCGCTTCTTACGATTCTGGCCCCACCGAACTGACTGTTTCGAACTCGCTTCGCAGATGCATCAAACTCATAAGTATCTTCCCGCTTTTGGCGGTCTACGGCTACCATGCGTATAATTATTACGATAATATGGACAGTATGTTTATACACCGCCCCGACCCCGAACTTTCAACGGCGGAAAATCTTCTTATGATGTTGCGTCCCGACAAAAAATATACCGACACCGAAGCGAAAGTCCTTGACACGGCGCTCATTCTTCATATGGAGCACGGCGGCGGAAACAACTCTACATTCACAACAAGAGTTATTACCTCTGCGGGGTCGGACACATATTCCACCGTGGCGGCGGCGATGTCTTCTCTTAAAGGGCCGAAACACGGCGGTGCCAACATAAAAGTTATTGAGATGATGGACGATATCCGTGCGCATGTCGGCGATCCGTCGGATGAAGAAGCGCTTGCGGATTATCTTTCGAAAATCATAAATAAAGAGGCTTTTGACAAAAAAGGTCTTGTTTACGGTATGGGGCATGCGGTGTATTCGTTATCCGATCCGAGAGAGCGTGTTTTTAAGGCATATGTTGAAAAACTCGCAAAGGAAAAGGGTAAGGATAAAGATTTGGAACTTTACCGCAATGTTGAAAAACTTGCTCCCGAACTGATTGCGAAATACAGGCGTATATATAAAGGCGTCAGCCCGAATGTCGATTTTTACAGCGGATTTGTGTACGATATGCTCGGCATACCGAGAGAACTGTATACACCGATGTTTGCCGTTGCCAGAATCGTCGGCTGGAGTGCCCACCGTATCGAAGAACTTATTTGTACCGACAAAATAATCCGTCCCGCATATTTGAGCGTGATGGAAGAAAAGTGAAAAGCAAAGATGAAACAAAGGGCTGTAAAAAATGCGAATTTTTTACAGCCCTTTTAAACAATTGAAAAAATACAGATAATTCAACTATGAACAAACTTCACCACTCGACAAAAGGTGACGGAAACCTAACGCAACACGGCTTTGAGGATTTTTTTAAGTTGATTTTGAGTACACATTTGCCATTCCGCTTTTCCTCAATATCAGTACACACCAAAATAGTAATAAAGGCAATGATCCGTTTTTGTTATGCGCTGTTGAGTATTTTGCGGAAGTGAAATAAGTGTTATCGGCGTTAGATTTTTTTGCACGTCAATAACTTTGTTTTTTTTAAAAACCGGCAAAAATCGAAGTAACCCTTGACCGAGTGTTTCTTTACACACTTTTCACCGGTCAAGGGTTACTTCTGTTCACTTTTGATATCTAACATCTTTTTTTATACCTCTCTTTCTGCGGGGTAGATGCCGTCATTACTTTTGAAACTCACTCCGCCGAAACACGTTTTTCTTTTAACCCATAATGTGGGCGACATTTTTGTTTCGGAATAACTTTCGTTTGAAAGACCGCATCTTTTCGGCTTTAACATTTATTGCAAGTTTTTGATGCCACCGGCGTGGCCGTTCTGTCGGTTTGTAATTCCCGATTCGATAAATAAAGTTAGCACTTTTGTGGCTCGCACTTTGCATCAAAACCGCTTAGTCGGTGCGTTAAAGCCCGAAAGCGTTTACCGGTACATTGGTCTCACCTTTCTTTGCTGTGGTTTAGGTTTTTACCTGTTCATCGGTACCACCCTTTCTTTGATTAAAGAATAACACAAAAAACACCCTTTTTCAATATGTAATGTTGTATAAAGTTACTTAAAATTACTTGTTGAAAACACAGAAATCAGTCAAAAGTCACAACAAAATGCTGTTAAAATATTGACATTCTTTTTGGGGTTTGATATACTGAATATGTTGGGCGGTTTTTATCCGTCGATTTTTTTGTGTTTTCGTCGAAAATTGTATATTATTTGCATATCATAATAAAAGGGCTTCTTCGGGATTTTCATCCGAAGAAGCCCTATATGTTTTTAATTTATGCCGTTTTGTATAATGCCGTCTTATTTAGCCACCGGAACATTGATTTCAAGATCCGTTAACGGGAAAGAACAACAGGGGTGGATACAGTTGAATTTGTAGTCAGCCAAACGGCGGTATTCAAGATGTTTCGGTACGTAAACTTTACCGGAAATAAGGTGTGAGTGACAGAAACCGCATTCACCGCTTCTGCAACGTGCGGGAACGGAAATACCGTTCTTTTCCAAAGTTTGCATAACCGAGTCGGAAGACAAGCCTTCAACTGTTTGAGTTTTGTCTTGAATTGTGACGGTGATTTTAACTTTTTCGGGAACGCCTGCGGGGTAATCCTCTTGCGATGCGGGATTATGGAATTCGCCGAACATTTCGTGACGGATGTATTTTTGGGGAAGATTGAGTTTTTCAAGTTCCTTGTCAACGAATTGATACATCTGTTGAGGGCCGCAAAGGAAAACGGAATAGGGTTTGCCTTCGGGAGCGTATTTTTTAATAAGTTCCGCTGTAAGGAAGCCTTTTTCGGTTCCTTCGGCGATTTCGGCGTTTTCGTCGCTCAAAACATGAACAACTTTGATTTTTGAACATTTTTTCTCAAGTTCAGCCAATTCCTCACGGAAAAGAATGTTGTCGTAATTACGGCTGCCGTAAAGAAGTGTCAAATTAAAGTCTTCGTCACCGTCGGCAACTGCGTTAGCCATTGAAACAAAGGGTGTGATACCGCTGCCGCCGGCAAGACAAATGACATCCGAGGCATCTCTTAACGGTTGATATTCAAAATTTCCCGAAGGAGCGGAAACTTCAACTTCTCTGCCGACTTCCCAAGTATCGAAAATGAATTTCGACATAAGACCGCCGTCAACAAGTTTAATTGTCAAGGTGTATTTGCCTTCGAGCGAGTCTTTGGGAGATGATGATATAGAGTATGCTCTTGTGATGGGCATATTTTCAATTGTTTCAAAAACGGTAAGATATTTACCGGCGCCGAAATAAGCAAGACTTTCGGTTCCTCTGGTCGGGTCGGGAACGAGAGTGAAGGTTTTGCAATCCTCCGACATCTGTTTAACATCGGCAATTTTCAAATATTGGCGGTTGGGGTGAAGCGCCTTAGCCAAATCGGATGCCGTGTCGCTGTCGGTGGGGAGTTTTGCGGGAGCGTTTTTGATTCGTGACTGCCTTTCCGGAATGACGGAAATAAACTTTGTAGCCTTAAGAGGTTTTAAAATACCCATATTATTTGCCCTCCTTTTTCAAAGCCTTAATAATGAGTGTTGCGGCTTTTTCGCCTGTGTAATATGCGGAATAATAACCGTCGCCACGTTCCTGTGCGGCACCGCAGAAGATGAAGTTATCAAATGGCTTGTCTGCTTCGAATTGAATTGTACGGGGAAGCATGCTGTCCCATTTTTCAAGAAGATAACCGTAAGGTGTGCCCAAAGGAGTGTTAAGGTAACGTGCGAATGTGGGCGGCAAACCGATTTCGATTTCTTCGATGTAGGGCATAATCGAAATGTTCAAAGCCTTTTCGCAGGTTTCGATCATATCTTTTGCAACGGCTGTTTTGAACTTTTTGTAATCTTTGGGTTCAACGCCTTTCATAACATCGCCGAATGTCATACCTGTAAGGAACAGTTGGCTTGTGCCTTCGGGGGTGCAATCGGGAATGATTTCGTTAAGGCAGTTGATGATGCAGTAACCGCTGAAAT
>CAYPAB010000065.1:0-8495 GCA_964408605.1 uncultured Eubacteriales bacterium | reverse complement strand
TCGCAGATGAAATTAAATCCGTGCTTTTCTCCCGACGAAGTCGGATTTCATCACGAAGTGATTTCATCCCACGAAGTGGGATTTATTCCGTGCGATAGCACGGATTTAGTTGAAAAACAACAGCCTTTGTCCTATGGACAAAGGCTGTTGTTTTTCTGGTGCCGGAGACGGGACTTGAACCCGTACGGTATCGCTACCAACGGATTTTGAGTCCGTCACGTCTGCCAATTCCATCACTCCGGCGAATACCACAAGATATTATAGTATATACTTTCAAAAAAATCAATACAAAATTTAATTTTCTTAAAGAATTTCGATTTCAAATTACATTCAAATTACATCAAATTCGAATTTTTAAAATTTTTTTGATCCGTTTCACATAAAGAAGGTTGAATTTTGGATTTTTGCGAAGAATTTCATAAAAGAAAAAATTCCTTGAATTTTCATCAAGGAATTTGTGGTGACCCGGACGAGAATCGAACTCGTGTTACCGCCGTGAAAGGGCGGTGTCTTAACCGCTTGACCACCGGGCCGTATATGAGGGGCACGAAGCCCTTTTATAAAACACCCTCCGTAGGTAGGTGTGTTGGAATTGGTAGCGGCAGTGGGATTCGAACCTACGACCAATCGGGTATGAACCGAGTACTCTAGCCAGCTGAGCTATACCGCCATATATATGAACAACATACATACCTACGTAGGCGATTTGCACTCTCGTCAGAGAGCCTGTTAATTATAATATGCACACTTAATTTTGTCAATACTTTTTTGCAAAAAATATTTATAATTTTTTTCGCTTTTTTGAAATAATGGCAAAATACCTCTTGACAACACCGCTTTTTGTATGTATAATGTTTCTTGCATTTGCGGATGTAGCTCATCCGGTAGAGCGCCACCTTGCCAAGGTGGAGGTAGCGAGTTCGAGCCTCGTCATCCGCTCCACAAATGCGCCGGTAGCTCAGTTGGATAGAGTGTCTGGCTACGAACCAGAAGGTCAGGGGTTCGAGTCCCTTCCGGCGCGCCAAAAAATTCCGTTCACGAAAGTGGGCGGAATTTTTTACTTATCCACCATTCACTCCCCCTCAAAACCGTGAACGGAATTTCAGTTAATAACCAATAGTGAAGATGTTCGGAAATCGCCGTCGGCGAGTTGATTATATTATTTTCTTATCCAACTCCCAACTCCTATTTCCCAACTCCTATTTCCTAACTCCTAATTCCTAATTCCTAATTCCTAATTTCCATATCTTCTTGCAAAACAGAAGCACACCTTGTATAATTAAGTTGCAATTTGAAATAAGGGGATTGGTAAAACTATGCTTATTTTTGTTATCATATTGTTTACCGTAATATGTTCGGGCTTAACGGTCACGGGGAAGAACGAATTTTTCGGCGACTACTGTTCGCCGAGGAACACCGCAACCGTAAACGGCATTTTTTCGGTACTTATATTTTTAAGTCATGCATGCGGTTATTTAAAACTCGGTGGCGTTCTTGACACGCCGTATCTTGAATTGAGAAGTTTTTTGGGGCAACTTGTTGTTGTAACATATTTGTTTTATTCCGGCTACGGCATTATGGAATCCATTAAGAAAAAGGGCACCCGATATGTAAAAGCCATGCCGTTCAACAGGTTTTTCAAACTTTGGTATCACTTTGCGTTTGCGGTCATTCTTTTCATCGCAACAGCCCTTTTGCTAAAAAAAGACCTTGACCTTAAAAACACATTGCTTGCGTTCACCGGCTACACCTCGGTAGGAAACAGCAACTGGTATATTTTTGTAACGTTTGCGATGTATATAATTGTAATCATATCGTTCCTTGTGTTCAAAAAGTCGAACAAACTCGCACTTGTTTGTGTTTTTGTTTTAAGTGGTGCGTTTTTATATGCCGAACACAAAATCGGTTTGCCCGCCAGATTTTACGATACGGCAATCTGCTTCCCCGTGGGAATGCTGTTTTCGATGCTGAAGCCCGTAATTGACAAAATTCTTATGAAAAACGATGCCGTTTGGTGCGTCGGAGCGGTTGCCGTTGTCGGTGCGTTCACATATTTTTCGCAAAACCGAAAAGATTCGCCCATTCACCACATGCTGTTTTCCGTATTATTTGCGGCTTTTGTAACACTTCTGCTTATGAAAGTCAATATTAAAAGCACGGTTCTCGATTGGTTCGGTTCGCATATTTTCAGTTTCTTTATTTTACAGCGCATACCCATGATGCTTTTGCGTCAAATCGCACCGAACTGCAGTACGCTTGTTTTCGTCGGTTGCTCTTTCATTTGCACGGTAGCGGCCGCAACGATTTTTGACAGTATTACAGACAAACTCGACGGTTTGATTTTTAAAAAGAACAAAACCGCCTCAACCGAAACAGCGAAATAACAGCGGTTTTAGTATTCGAATACTAAATTCAAGAGGTAATGTTAATGAAAAAAATTCTGTCCGACTTTTTGACGACGTAATTGCGGAAAATAGTTTTTCAAAACCGTATCGTGTTTGACTCCCGTCACCTTAAGGTGACGGGAGCCGAACACAAAATCCCCCGTCGGGTGTTAAAACTCGGCGGGGATTTGTTATTTTAATAATATTTCGCTGTTTTTTAACATATAACCGACATTCCCGCACTTTACCGCTTGATTTTATACATTTTTTTCGCTATAATAGTAATGTATGACAATATATGTTAAAACTTAAAGGCAACCGGAGTGGAAATCGGCACGGTTTCGAAATCTTGATTTTTTCGGATAACAGCGGAATCTCGGTTTTGTAAACCTCATCGGGCTCAACTCCCCTCGCCTTACAGAAAGGTCGGAAAACTGATGAAAACCTATGATGTAATCATTATCGGTGCGGGTAACGGCGGACTTGCCGCCGCCGCAACTTGTGCGAAAGCGGGTCTTTCAACCTTGCTTTTGGAAAGGCACAACATCCCCGGCGGTTCGGCAACCTCTTTTGTCAGAGGCAGATTCGAATTTGAACCTTCGCTTCACGAACTTGCCGGAACAAGCAACCCTCCCGATGACGACACCGCCGCAAGATTGTTTCAGCGTCTTGACGCCGATTGCGATTTTTTGCGACATGAATCCACATTCCGTCTTGTTGTCCCCGCAAAAGACGGCGAAAAAGACACTTTCGTTAACGAAAACGGCGTAAACGTCAGCATTGACGCACGTATGCCCATCGGCTTCGAAAACTTCTCAAGAAAACTTGACGAACTCGTTCCCGGCTCATACGAAAGTTGTCGCAAGGCGTTCGATTTGTCGATTCGTATGTTCGACACACTCAACGCTTTGGACACTCCCTCTCAACTTCCCTCGCACCTTAAAGATTTCCCCGACATTCTTCGCATGGGTGCATACACAATGAACGAAGTTCTCGACACACTCGGTATGCCCAAAAAAGCACAGGATATTTTCAATACATATTGGTGCTACCTCGGTGTTCCCGGTTCAAAACTCGACTTCCTTTATTACATGGCGATGCTTTATTCCTATGTTAAAAACGGAACATCCATTCCGCACCTTCGCAGCCACGAAATGAGCCTTGCTCTTGACAAGGTTATCCGTGATAACGGCGGTGAAATTTGGTACAACTCGGAAGTTACAAAAGTTATTATGAAAAACGGCAAGCCCGTCGGCGTTGTTATCAACGGCGAAAAAGAGGTTTTCGGCAAACAGTTCATTTGTAACTCTCACCCCAACAAGGCTTGGAGCGATCTGTTCGATTTGAAGGATATTCCCGAAAGACAACTTAAAATGCTCAACGCCAGAACCGTTTCCACAACGCTTACAACCGTTTACCTCGGAATGAACAAAACTCAACAGGAACTCGGCATTAAAGATTATTCCACATTCATTGCGCCTGTTTCCGATTCCGATGCGCAGTTTGCATTGGTCGGCAAATATTTCAGCGGTTACTGCATCATCAACTGCCTTAACGAAATCATTCCCGATTGCACACCGGAAGGCACTTGCCAGTTGTTCCTTACAGGTATGACCTTCGGTGATGTTATGAAGGGTGTTAAGCCTCAGGATTATAAGAAATTCAAGAATAAGGTTGCCAAGGACATGATTGAAACCTGCGAAAAGGCTCTCAACATTTCCATTTCACCGTATATTGAAGAAATCGAAATCGGACTTCCGCCCACATTTGCAAGATATCTTAACACACCGCAGGGTACACCTTACGGCTATTGGCTTGAAAAGTGGGATAGTATGCTTCCGCGTACAATTCAGTTTGAAGCCGATAAGCCCTTTGATAACTTCATCTTCTGTGGCGCATCACAGGAACGCGGTGACGGTTATTACTCAGCATATTACACAGGCGAAAAGGCAGCAAATCTCACTATAAAAGCATTAAAGAAGGAGGGCAAATAAGATGGCTGAAAAGAATACAGGAATTCTTAAACCGCTTAAAGCTACAAAGTTTGTATCTGTTATTCCCGAAAGAGAGTCGAGAATTAAAAATGCACCCGCAGTGCTTCCCACCGAGACTGATACAGCTTCCGAGCTGGCAAAGGCTCTCCATCCGAAAAGACAGTATCTCAAGGTTGCCGAAGTGAAAGAAATGTCGGCTGACTGCAAGAGCTTCACATTGGTTCCCGATGAAAGCAGAGGCACAAAGGCTTTGGCTTATTTCGGTGCAGGTAAATATCTTACAGTTTTTGAGACGATTGACGGTATGCCCATCACAAGAGCTTACTCGATCTCCTCATCACCCAAGGATTCACTTGAGGGTAAGTACACACTTACAATCAAGCTCGTTGACGGTGGCTTGATGTCAAGATATATTTTCGACACATGGACTGTCGGCAGAGAGGTTGAGGTTTCCGCTCCGTCGGGTAACTTTGAATATCAGTGCCTGCGTGATGCAAAAAAGGTTATTTGCCTTGCAGGTGGTAGTGGTATCACACCCTTTGTTTCAATGGCAAATGCCATCAATGACGGCGACGAGGATTTTGAAATGACCTTGCTTTACGGTAGCCGTGACACCGACAACATTCTTTTCAGACAAGAGCTTGATGAGCTTTGCAAGAGCTGTGACAAAATCAAGGTTGTTCATGTTCTCAGCGATCAAAAGACAAAGCTTCCCAAGGGCTTTGAAAAGGGCTTTATTACTGCTGAGCTTATTAAAAAGTATGCTCCCGAGAACGAGCCTTACTCGATTTTCCTTTGCGGACCTCAGCAGATGTACGCTTTCGTGGACAAGGAAATTGAAAAGCTCGGACTTGAAAAGAAGTATATCCGTCATGAAATGTTCGGTGAATTCCACAATCCGTCAACTCAGCCGGATTATCCTGCCGGTGTACCCGAAACAGTCAGAATCACTGTTACAATTCAGGACAAGACTTACATAATCAAGGGCTCGTCAAACGATTCTGTTATGCAGACAATTGAAAAGAACGGTCTTGCTGTTCCTGCCCGTTGCAGAAGCGGTGAGTGTGGTTTCTGTCATTCACACCTTATCTCCGGTAAGGTATATGTTCCCAAGTCACTCGAATATCGCCGTCTTGCAGACTATAAGTTCGGCTGTATTCATCCGTGCTGCTCATTCCCGTTGACTGACCTTGAAATCAATGTTCCCGTTGCAAAATAAAATTATATAATTAACGGCGGTGCTTCTGTTGTTTTTCTTTGGAAAAAAGCTCTTTTATTCCAAGTAAAATCAGAACGCCGCCGAAAAGCTTTTTCAGCACAAGTGTGTCGAGCATCGGCAGAAGAATGTAACCGGTGACAAGTCCGATAATGCACAACGGCAAAAACGAAAGGAGACTTTTTTTGTCAACCAGACCTTTTGAAGCGTTTCCGATTATGGCAAAAATACCGGTAAACAAAAAGAAAATCAAGTTGATGCCTTGAGCCTCCTTTTGTTCAAATGACAGGAAGGTTGTCAGATAGATTATCAGCACAGAGCCTCCTCCAAAGCCCATTGCTCCGAGAAGCCCCGATAAAAATGAGGCGATAACAACGGCAAAGCTCATGTTATCATCCTGACTCCTGCCCAAATGATGAAAAGGGCAAATAGCTTTTTTAAAATTCTGTTTGAGATTTTTGAGAGAAGAACACTTCCGAGGATTGAACCGATTATGCCAAACGGAATATATATAAGTGCATCTTTGATTTTGAAATATCCCATGAAAAGATAATAAAAACAGCTTAAAACAGACATCAAAAAGGTTACCGCTAAGGCAGTTGCCTGAGCCTCTTTTTGCTTAATACCGCGGTTTTTCAAGACATTCACGGTGATTATTCCTCCACCGGTGCCGAATATACCGTTGCAAATTCCCGAAAGGAAGGTTAAAACACTGTTAAAGAGCTTCAAAAAAACATCTCCCTGTCATGTTTGATTATATAGCTTTATTTTTAACACACACTTAACTAAAATTCCCGATGAATTGCAAAAATGTTCAAAACATTTACTGTAAAATGAAAAAAGATGTATAAGCTTTAAACTTTTTGATAAATTTATTTGGTTTTGCTATTGTAAATATAAAATTTAAGTGTTATAATCTATACATAAATTTTAGGAGGATATAGTTATGATTTGTAAATTTTGTGGAAATGTAATTGAAGATAATTCGGACTATTGCTTCATCTGCGGACAAAAGGTTGTCAACGAGGCTCCTGCTTATGCAGCTGAAGTTTATTCGCAACAGCCTCAGGGCGCTCCCGCACAGCCGGTTGCCGCACCTGCACCCGTAGCTGAACAGCCTGTTTACGCTGCTCCCGTTGCTCCCGTACAGCAGAGTGGAAAAAAAGCCAAGAAGACTAAAAAGAATAAGAAAGAAAAAGCTCCTGCAAATCCTGCCGAGCTTTCAAAGGGCGAAAAGTTTTTGATCGGTTTCCTTGCAGCTGTTTTCCTTGCAGTTGGCGGTGTTCTTTTTGCTAAGAATTTCATCGGTCTTCTTGTTTGTGCAGTTGCTACCGGTGTGGTTGCTTATGTTTACTATGTTAAGTATAAAAAGGCAATGGACGGCGGATATGAAGAAAAGGCACTTGACATTGTTAACATCGGAATGATCGGTCTTTGTGTCGGTATGGCTGTTCTGGCTTTGTCACTTTTCATAAATTTTGTTATCTAATTAAGCTGACAAAAAATCTTTAAACAATATAAGGGATGTAAAAGCAACGGTTTTTGCATCTCTTTTTTTGTCCGGCACAGTGTATTTTAAGCTGTTTCAAGCATTTTCATGACGAAAGCTTAAAAAACGCAAAGCTTTATGCTCGCTTTAAAAAAATTCGCCTCTTTTTTCCGTTTATATTTTTGCTCTTTAAGTGCAAATTATAATTGCGACTTTTTTTATTATTGTCGCAAGGAGGTGTGAAATGAAAAAGCTGATAAAAGGTCTTTGCCTTTTGCTTATTACCTCTTGCATTTGTCTTATGTGTGCGGTAGTTTACGGATTTTATGCGTTGCCTGACAATATACACTCGCTTTGCAATGAAAAGCTTGATATCGGTTTTCTTTATACTTGTACTGTTGACGGGAAAGAAAAAGCTGTTTCAAAATCGTTTGTTGCAGAGGGAGAGTACAGCGTAAATTTGAAGCTGTTAAATACAATACCCGTCAAGAAATCTTGCTTGACAGTTAACAGCAGACCTTATGTTGTTCCGTCTGGTGAGATTGTCGGCTTGCGAATTTTTACCGAGGGTGTGCTTATTGTCGGCTCGGAGGATGTTCAAACCGATAAAGGCAATGTCAACACTGCAAAAAATGCCGGACTTTCTAAGGGTGATGTTATCACAAGGCTCGACTCTGAAAAAGTAAGCTCGACCTCTCAGGTGGAAAAAATAATAAGAGAATGTAACGGTAATTCATTGCAGGTCGAATATACGAGAGACGGAAAGAACTGCACGACAACACTTTTGCCGGTATATTGCACCAATGAGGGAAAGTATAAAACAGGTCTTTGGATAAGAGACAGTGCCGCAGGAATCGGAACGATGACTTTTTATGACAAGCAAAGCGGTTTTTTTGCTTGCTTGGGTCACGGAGTTTGTGATGTTGACACAGGTCAAATGCTGCCTTTTTCTCATGGAGACATTGTTGATGCAACGATTAACGGTTGTGTGAAGGGTAAGCAGGGGAGTGCAGGTGAGCTTTGCGGAAGCTTTAAGAGTAACAGAGAGGGTATCTTGTTCATGAATGCCTCGATGGGAGCTTTCGGTTATTTTTCAAGCAAGAGAAACAGTGGCGATGAAATTCCGGTTGCCGCTAAGAGTGAAGTCAAGACCGGAAAAGCGTATATTATTTCCACTGTTGAGGGAGAAACAAAGGAATATTTTGATGTTGAAATTGAAAAGCTCAATCCCTATGACAGAGAGTGTAAGCACATGGTTATCAAGATAACCGACAGTAAGCTTATCGGGAAAACAGGTGGAATCGTTCAGGGTATGAGTGGAAGCCCCATAATCCAGAACGGATACCTTGTGGGTGCAGTGACTCATGTGTGTGTCAATTTATGATACCTACAGCTATGTAGGTAACCTGATG
>CAYPAB010000064.1:0-8732 GCA_964408605.1 uncultured Eubacteriales bacterium | reverse complement strand
TATATTGTTACACGTTCCCCCCACCTTCGCATTATGCGGTTTTATGCGGTCTGCGTTTTTTTACATCCCCATATAAAAAATCAAGAGGTTTTTACAGAAATGAATTGCTGTAAAAACCTCTTGTGTTAGTTGTGATGAAGTTACCTCACGCTGAAAAGCAAATCGCCGTATGACGGATAACACCAATGTTGCGACGAACAAAGAGTTTCCATTTCGTCAACCGACTCTCGGAGGGTATTCATAACGGGGATTATGTTGTTTTTGTAGAAGATTGCGGCGGCATCGCTTTCTTCAATGGTTTTAACTTCTTTTGAAAGGTCGCCCAAATTTTCAACATCGCATAAAACTTTTGCCGAAAGTGCTGACAACTTTTCAACAAGCGTTTCTTCATAAGATGTGTCGATTTTGTCGCTGACGCTACGTTTTGCGATAAGTGTGTCGGCAAGTTCGTGAATGTTACGGCTGACACAGGGCAAAATGTCTTTTTTTGTCAACTCAATCATCGTAAGCACTTCGATGTTGAGATATTTGCAGTATTTTTCGTTTTTGATTTCGTAATGGGCTTTGATTTCGGCTTCGCTGTAAACCTTGTGGCGCTTGTATAATTCTATATTTTTCTCGTGGAGCATATAGGGCAAACAGTCCGGTGTTGTGCGAAGGTTAAGAAGCCCTCTGCGTTCCGCCTCTTTTACCCAAGCATCGTCATAGCCGTTTCCGTTAAAGATGATGCGTTTGTGCTGTTTGATAACTCGCTTGATAAGTTCGTGAAGTGCGTTTTCAAAATCTTCGGCACCTTCAAGTTCGTCGGCAAATTGAGAAAGCACATCGGCTACCGCCGTGTTTATTACGGTGTTCGGGCCCGCAACGGATGCCGAGGAACCGAGCATACGGAATTCGAATTTGTTACCCGTGAAGGCAAAAGGCGAGGTTCTGTTTCTGTCGGTTGTGTCTTTGGGGAATCTGGGAAGAACATGAACGCCGACTTTAAGCACTTCTTTTTCTTTGTTATCGTATATTTCGTCTTTTTCAATGGATTCGAGTATGGCGGTAAGTTCTTCGCCCAAAAACATCGAAACGATTGCGGGCGGAGCTTCCTGCGCACCCAGACGGTGATCGTTTCCGGCTGATGCGATTGAAATTCGCAAAAGGTCTTGGTAATCGTCAACCGCCTTGATTACCGCACAAAGGAACAAAAGGAACTGTGCGTTTTCGGCAGGCGTTTCACCGGGTTCGAACAAATTGATGTTTGTGTCGGTGGAGAGCGACCAGTTGTTGTGCTTACCGCTTCCGTTTACACCGGCAAAAGGTTTTTCATGCAAAAGGCATATCATACCGTGCTTTTTTGCACATTTTTGCATAATTTCCATCGTGAGTTGGTTGTGGTCGGTCGCTATGTTTGTCGTTGTGAAAATCGGAGCAAGTTCGTGCTGTGCGGGTGCGGCTTCGTTGTGCTCTGTCTTTGCGAGAACACCGAGTTTCCAAAGTTCCTCGTCGAGGTCTTTCATAAAAGCCTGTACCCTCGGCTTTATTGCACCGAAATAGTGGTCGTCGAGTTCCTGTCCCTTGGGGGGCATGGCACCGAAAAGCGTTCTGCCTGTGTAGACGAGGTCTTTTCTTTTGTTGAAAACATTACTGTCTACCAAAAAATATTCCTGTTCGGGGCCTACCGTGGCTTTTACCGAAACAACATCGGTATGACCGAAAAGTTTAAGTATACGCAAAGTCTGTTTGTTAATTGCCTCCATAGAGCGTAAAAGCGGTGTCTTTTTGTCAAGTGCCTCACCGCCGTATGAACAGAATGCCGTGGGGATGCAAAGCACACCGTCTTTTATGAACGCAAAAGAGGTGGGATCCCAAGCGGTGTAACCCCTTGCTTCAAAGGTCGCTCTGAGACCTCCCGACGGGAACGACGATGCATCGGGCTCGCCTTGTATCAGTTCCTTGCCGGAAAATTCCATAATTACGTTACCGTCTTTTTTGTGGGTGATAAAACTGTCGTGCTTTTCCGCGGTAACGCCGGTAAGCGGTTGGAACCAATGCGTGTAGTGAGTTGCACCTTTTTCAATTGCCCAATCTTTCATGGCGTTTGCAATGACGTCGGCAACATCGATATTGAGCCTGTGGCCCGTTTGGAGGGTTCTTTCGAACTCTTTGAACGCACCTTCGGGAAGCCTGTCTTTCATTACCGCTTCGGAAAAGACATCACAACCGAAGTAATCTGTTACGGTCTTTATTTTAATCAACCCTTTTCTTTAAAAAGTTTTTTTAAAATTTAAGTCACACAATTAAATAAGTTCGCCTATGAATCCCGCACCGATTCCCAGTGCGGCGGAAATAACAATGAGGAGTATGGGGTGTATTTTGATTTTGAAAATAAGGAATGTTCCCAAAACGGCAATTGCGAGGGACACAGCCATATTATAGAAATTAAGGTCAGCCAAAGCATAGCCGTTGGGGAAGAAAACGGTTGTGCCTATTGTGATTACCGCTGCGGCGATAAGACCGATAACGGCTGGTCTCAAGCCGGTCATACAACCGTTTACGGTTTTGCTTTCCTGAAATTTTTTGTATACTCTCGCAACGATGAGAATAACGATAAACGACGGAAGAACAACGCCTAACGTGGAGCATACCGCACCTAAAAATCCGCCTGTTTCAATACCGACGTAAGTTGCGATGTTTATGGCAAAGGGGCCGGGCGTACTTTCGCTTACGGCGATAAAATTGACTACCGCTTCTTCGGAAAGCCAGCCGTTTTCAATAACCGCATCCTGAATCAGCGGAAGCATCGCATAACCGCCTCCGAACGTGAAAAGCCCGATTCGGAAAAAAGTCAAAAACAGTTCAAGATAAATCATGCCTCACAACCTCGCTTTCTTAACACAGCGGAGTATATAAGACCGACAACGGCACACCCGATTATTATATAAATGACATTGACTGACGTGAGTGCCGACACCAAAAGAGCGACAATCATAAGAATGTATGAAAAAAGACCTTTGGGGCATTTTTTGTACATTGAAACCAAGGCTTTTATAACGAGAGCCAAAACGCCCGCACGAATGCCCATGAAAGCGTATTTTACGGCTTTATATTCGCTGAATTCTTTAAGTACAAGCGAAATAAGTGAAATAACAACAAACGACGGCAAAACAACACCGAAAGTTGCGCAAAAAGCACCGAAAAATCCCGCAACACGAAAACCGACGAAAGTTGCCGAATTTATCGCAATGGGGCCGGGCGTACTTTCCGCAATGGCGAAAATGTCGAGAATTTCCTCGCCTTTGAGCCATTTGTGTTTGTCGCAAATTTCTTTTTCGATAATGGGTATCATGGCGTAACCGCCACCGAATGTGAATGCACCGATTTTGAAAAACGTCAAAAACAGAGTCAGCGCATTTTTGAGTTTTGTTTTCAAACAAGCCCTTCTTTCAACCGAAATTTATAATAATATTGTATAATATGATACTACCGTTAAATTATAAGAATAAAAACCGTATTTGTCAATGCACAATAAAGTAAGTTTAACGATATTCCTATCGACATTTTTTGTTGTTTATGGTACAATATCGAAGATAAGTGAAAAACAAAATACTTCCGTCGGGATGGTGTTGTATGGATTATAATTCCGCTAAAGAAAGAGTTACACAGTTAACGGCAATTCTTAACGATTGCATCGAAAAATATTATATGGGTAACGAGAGCGATGTTTCCGATTACGATTACGATATGATGATGAGGGAACTTTCGGCTCTCGAAGAAGAATTTCCGCAACTTTTAAAAGACGATTCGCCCACTCATCGGGTCGGCGGAAGAAGTGATAACACTTTTGAAGAAGTTGTTCACACCGTTCGTATGGAAAGTTTACAGGATGCGTTTTCCGAGGAGGAACTTGTTGCGTTCGACACACGTGTTCGCAAGGCTTTTCCCGATGCAAAATATACGGTGGAGCCAAAAATAGACGGTCTTTCGTGTTCGCTCGAATACCGTGACGGCGTTTTGGTGCGTGCTTCAACACGTGGTGACGGTAACGTCGGTGAGGATGTGACCGCAAACGTTAAAACGATTCGCTCGGTTCCGCTTAAACTGAAAGAAAATTTGCCGTTTTTGGAGGTGCGTGGTGAGGTGTATATGTCACACGCATCTTTCGATGAACTCGCAGCACAGCAGGAACTTAACGAGGAAAAACCTTTCAAAAATCCGCGAAATGCCGCATCCGGCTCTTTAAGGCAAAAAAATCCGAAAGTGACCGCCTCACGAAAACTCGACATTTTTGTTTTTAACATTCAGCAAAAAGAGGGTGGCAGAGAACTGACCTCACACTTTGAGTCGCTCAAATATCTTGAGGAACTCGGTTTTGTGACTGTTCCGGGTTACGCCCTTTGCGATTCCTTGGACGAGAGTATAAAAAAAATCAAATCCATCGGTGATAACCGAGGTGCTCTCGATTTCGATATCGACGGTGCGGTTATAAAAACAGACAGTTTTTCAATGCGTGAGGAATTGGGAAGCACGGCGAAATTCCCCAAATGGGCGGTTGCGTTCAAATATCCGCCCGAAGAAAAGAAAACAAAACTGTCGAATATCGAAATACAGGTCGGAAGAACGGGTGTTCTTACGCCGACAGCCGTGTTCGAACCGATCGTTCTTGCGGGGACAACCGTTTCACGTGCCACTCTTAACAATGCCGATTTCATCGCCGAAAAAGGCATCGCCGTCGGCGACACTATAATTGTGCGTAAGGCGGGGGATATTATTCCGGAGGTTCTGTGCGTTGCCGAACACAACGGCGAAAATCCCGTTTATCAATATCCCGAAAATTGTCCCGCTTGCGGTACTCCGGTTGTCCGTGAAGAAGGCGAATCCGCAATAAGATGCGTCAATCCCGATTGCCCCGCACAACTTTTGAGAAAACTCATCCATTTCTGTTCACGTGATGCTATGGATATCGAGGGTCTCGGAAGTGCCGTTTTGGAGCAACTTGTTGACGAAAAACTTATTTCCAAGGCATCGGATATTTACCGACTCAGTCCGATAGACCTCGTGAGCCTTGAAAGAATGGGTGAAAAAAGCACTTTTAATTTGCTCGATGCAATTGAAAAATCGAAAGAAAACGACTTGTATAAACTTATTTTCGCATTGGGTATTCATCATATAGGGCTTAAAGCGGCAAAACTTCTCGCAAACCGTTTTCGCAATATGGATGCGTTGCTTAACGCAACAAAAGAGGATCTCGTTTCCATCGACGGAATCGGCGATGTTATGGCGGATACGGTGTTAAAAACTTTGTCACTTCCCGAAACGGAAATGCTTATTGAAGATTTCAAAAAATTGGGTCTTAATATGAATAACCTTTCCGAAAGTGCGGATAACAGATTTGAGGGTATGACCTTTGTTTTGACGGGGACTCTTTCCAAATACGGACGCCGTCAGGCACAGGAAATAATCGAAAAATTCGGCGGTAAGGCGGCGGGTTCCGTATCGAAAAAAACAAGCATTGTGCTTGCCGGTGAAGATGCCGGTTCGAAACTTCGAAAAGCCACCGAACTGGGAATAAAAGTTATAAACGAGGATGAATTCGAGGAAATGATTAAACAATAACGGGATGTTGAAAAGTGCAGACCGCATAGTAACCGAAGGGACTGTCAAAACTCGCATTTTTACAGTCTCTTAAATATACAAAAATCGTGCGTTTAATTTATGCACAACATCAATAGCATTTGAAAATTTTTTATTATAGAATAAGTTTATCAAGGTAAAAAGGGGAGTTTTTATGCCGACTACGGAAATTATGAAAATCAAAACAAAGCGCAATAACTTGTATCTTCGTGTTGCCAAAGGCCATTTTGCGACGAGTTACACGCACAGCAATTACTATATTGATGTTGCCGCTCAAAAATCCCGTTTTTCCGAAGCAAAAGCCGTTGCCGAGGAACTTTGTTCAGCGTATAATTACGGCACTACCGTTATCGACACCGTTCTTTGCCTTGACGGTATGGAGGTTGTCGGCACGTGCCTTGCGGGCGAACTGACGAAAAACTCTTTTGCCAACATCAACGCTCACCAAACGCTTTATGTCGTTACACCCGAAATGACTAACGGTTCGCAAATGCTGTTCCGTGATAATATCGTGCCCATGATAAAAGGCAAGCATGTTCTTGTTCTTGCCGTTTCGGTAGCGTCCGGTGCAACGGCGCAGGCCGCGATAGAAGCGGTTCGGTATTACGGCGGTGAAGTTGTGGGGATCGCTTCGATTTTCGCAACGGCGAGGAACTGTGCCGGTTACAGAGTCAATTCTGTTTTCAACCCCAACGATTTAGACGGTTATTTCAGCACACCGTCACACGAATGCCCTTTGTGTAAAGACAAAAAGAAAATAGATGCTCTCATAAATTGTCACGGATTTTCAAAACTTTAATAAAAAACAATATAACTCAGGTGTTCTTGACGGGAATTTGTCAAGAACACTTTTTTATACATTTTTTATATGTTTTTTGCGGAGAATATTGAAGAAATGTTTTTTCTGTGTTAATATCTAAAGAATCGGATGAAGCCGACGGGTGCGGTGTCGGTAAAAGTAGATGTAATGGAGTTTTTCGGGATTTATTGCGAAAGTGAGCGAAAAACTCATGAAAGATAAACTGTATAACAACGGAAAGTATGATATAAATGCAGACAGATGATTTAAAAATATTATACGAAGATGAGGATATAACCGTTTGCGAAAAACCGCAGGGTATTCTCAGCGAAGACGGTGCCGACGGCGAAAAGGGCTTGATCGGGTTGCTTTTTGAAAGAGCGGGCAAGCCGTTGCACCTTCTTCACCGCCTCGACAGGAACGTCGGTGGCGTTATGGTTTTTGCGAACAACAAAAAAAGTGCGGCTACGCTTTCCTCGGATATATCCGGTGGCAGATTTTTCAAAGAATATACGGCTGTTGTTGACGGAGAGCCGGAAAGTGACAGCGGAATATATAAAGATTTGCTGTTTAAAGATTCACGGAAAAATCGATCCTATGTAGTTAACAGAATGCGAAAAGGCGTTCGTGAGGCATCGCTTGAATATACCGTTTTGAAAAAATCAAATGGGAAATCAATGGTTCGGGTTCTTCTTCATACAGGCAGAACGCATCAGATACGTGTTCAGTTTGCTTCACGGAAGACCCCGCTTACGGGCGATATAAAATACGGAAGCCGTGACAGAAACGGTGTCGGAATAGCACTTCATTCTTACAGAATAACGTTTTATCATCCGTCAACAAAAGAAAAAATGACTTTCACGTCGCAACCGGATTTCGGTGTGTACCCGTGGAATATTTTCGGAGGTATGTAAAATGAAAGAGATATTAACAAATTTCAGCGGTGTTATAGTCAACACGCTTGCGATTATAGTCGGCAGTTCGGTCGGCTTGCTTTTGAAAAAACAGATACCCGAAAAACTTACGGGGGCGGTTATGACCGCAATAGGACTTTGCACCGTGGCCATAGGCATAACGGGTATAATCAAGGGCGAAAATCAACTTGTTATGATTATTTCTTCGGTTCTCGGCGTAATCGTCGGCACACTCATAGATATCGACGGCAAACTTTCAAAACTCGGTGATAAACTTCAAAAGAAAAGTCAAAAAGGAAATTCTTCCGAATCGACTTTTTCACAAGGCTTTGTTACCGCTTCACTTCTTTTTTGCGTCGGTGCCATGACAATTGTCGGTTCAATGAATGCGGGCATATCGGGTGACAATCAAATGCTCTACACAAAATCGGTTCTCGATTTGATTTCGTCATCTATGTTGGCGGCAAGTCTCGGCATCGGTGTTATGTGCGCAGCCGGTTTTGTTGTGGTTTTTCAAGGGTCGCTTGTTGCACTTTCCATGTTGCTCGGCAATTTTTTAAGCGATTTTGCAATAGCCGAACTCGTTTGCGCCGGTTCTGTTATGATTACCGCTTTGGGACTCAATTTGCTGAAAATCACAAAAATCAAAGTTGCCGATTTGTTGCCGGGACTTGTGTTCGTTCCTTTCGTTTGTATGATTTTCGAAAAGTTTTAATTACATATATTTATAAAAACAACCGCCGTTCGCAAATGTTACGAACAACGGTTGTTTTTCTTTTTATCATTTCTTAAAGGGATGAAAAAAACGCAATTTCTTACATCCCCTTATTTTTTATGGTAACGCAACGAACAAATATCGTCACCTTTTGCGATGCACTTGGGGAGATCGAGAACACTTCCGTAGCATTCGCCGATAGCGTGGTCACCGCACATGGCGATATCGCAAAGAGTTGCGATTTCTTCATCGGAGCAACCTGCGTTCTGCCATGCTTTTACGAGAGGACAGTAGTGGAAGTCTATTGAAAGTTTATCGTCGGTTGATTCGAGAATATTCATTTCGAAAACAAGTTGTGCGGGCTTTGTGAAAAGAGTCTTTTTAAGACCTTTAAGGCTGTCGGTGTTTCCTTTTTTCACAAGGTCACTACCTTGCGAAAGTCCGCATCTTTTAACCGCATCACTGCCGAAGTCTTTGGGGTCAAGACCACGTTTTTTCGCTTCGTCGCAAAGAAGATAAAGCCAAAACGCTCTGTGTTCGAGTTGAGCTCTTATCGCTTGCAAAAGCACGTTTTTGTATTTGGGTTCGTTTTTTACCTTACTCATTGTTGTTGCCTCATTTCTTTTTTTGTATAGACGATACAATCAACCTACAATAATTTTTTCGTGAGTTCGGCGTCCTCATT
>CAYPAB010000063.1:0-8846 GCA_964408605.1 uncultured Eubacteriales bacterium | reverse complement strand
ACTTTTAAGTAAAAATCAATCGGAGGCTCGCTTTAAAAACGAACCTCCGGTTTTTTGGTGCGTTTTTTGCATCACCTTTATTTTAGATTAGATGATGCAAAGCTCCGATACGATATACTCACTGTGTTAACATCACTAAGCTTTTATAGTGTATGTGGGAAGTGGGGTGCTATTTGTTTAATTTAGGGTTGTTGGTTAATCCGGCGATATAATCTATTGATACATTATATACTTTTGCAAGTTTAATTATAAGTTCAAATGGTGGCTCGCGTTTTCCCTGTTCGTAATTCGTATATGTCGTTTTATGCATTTCGAGAATTTTTACAAGCTGGTCTTGCGTTAAATCCGCATCCTCTCTCAAATCGCGTAATCTCGGATAATACTGCAAATTGTTCACCTCATAGTTATTATTACATAATACATCATTTGTTGTTGACAAAATACATCAAATGATGTACAATAATACAACAAATGATGTATTTGCGAGGTGTACGCAAATAAGTATGGTTCAGAGGTGGTTCAAAATGACAAATGTAAATTATATGAAAGAATATTTAAGTTATGCGCTTGAATTTGAAAAATATGTGTATATTTGGTCAAATGCAATGAATACTGCGAACTCGCAAATGCGAAATATATATAAAAACCGCGAGCGCTTACAAGAGACTATTGCTTCATATACGGGTGGAGAGAGAAGCTTAAAAGACCCTTTTACTCAACAAAAAATCATAAAAAGCAAAGAGGCGGTTTCTTGTCGCAAAAAATCCAAAACTGCATTTACAGTTCTTGCGGTTATGGTGGTACTTATATTTTTATTTGCAACGATAATGAGCTTTTCCGTATTAAGTCCTGATTTTGGGTTTGAAAACCAATTGCTGCGCGTAATAATATCACCGCTGGTCGGTATTGTTTCAGCGTTGCTGATTTCAACAATTAGCGGTGTTTTGCCGGTATGCTTATTTATTCATTTTTCCAACAAAAAGAAAGCGGAAGCATTGGAAAAAGAAGCAAAGGGAACGGCGGCGGGCGGTTCTGAAAGACGGCAGAGTATGATACGCGATTCGAAAATAGCGGAAGCAAGAAGCAATTTGGAATTAAATAAAAAACAGGAAATGGTGCTGGTTGCACGACAGGAAGAGATAAGAACTTCGTTAGTCTCAGCACAAAAATCATTACAGAATATATATTCGACAAATGTTTTGCCGCAAAAATACAGGAATTTAACCGCTGTGGCGACAATGTATGAGTATTTGGAAAGCAGACGCTGCAATACAATAGAAGGACACGGCGGAATATACGATACTTATGACACGGAAAGAATACAACTTGAACAATTGAGAAATCTTATATCTATGAATCGAAAACTCGATAGGATAGAAGATAATCAACGCTATATTGTAAGGCAACTGTCTGTGGCTAACCAAACCTTGCGTAATATAAGTGGCAGTTTGTCTCAGTTAGAAAAAACAACAGCTGAAATTGAGAAGAATACCGCTATTTCCGCTGTTGCCAATCAGCAAACGGCAGAAGCTGCGAGATATGTGGCGTGGAATCAATGGGCAAGAGGAAATTAAAAGGAGATGTTTTAAATGAATGAAATAACAGTAGCGGAATTTTTGGAGGAAAACAAAGACTTTTTGTTTCCTAACAAAAAATGGTCTGATTTTGAGGTGGAAGAAATGCTTGTATCGCTTCCCGATGAATTGGAAATGACGGTAAAAAGCATACCATTCCGCAAGCCCTCGGTTGTGCAAATAATATCGTTCTTGGTAGGTTCAATAGGCGTTGATAGGTTTTATCTCGGCGATAAGAAAAAGGGAATATTGAAATATTTTTCGTTCGGCGGTTTTGGCATTTGGTGGATAGCGGATATAGTTTCTGCAAAAGAGCGTTGTCGTACTTATAATTGCGAAAAATTGATGGAAGTAGTCAATGACCCTTCGCTAGTCAGTTCAATGATTGATGCAGATAGCAAATTCAATGATACAGTGGAAAAAGCTAAATTATGTGCACCGGTCATAAAAGAGGCGGCAAAAGGCTTGGGTAAGGTCGGAAAAACATTTTATAAATAAAAATAGCAGGTTTTGAGCGTGTGTTAAGGAGATAACAATATGTCTGATAAAGTTGCTGTGGAGCTCTACAATATCGCATTGAAATATTATTACGGTAGCGGTGGTTTTCCGTTAAATTACACTAAAGCGCTTGAATTGTTGCAAAAATCCGCCGAAAACGGCGAATCAAAAGCGATGAATTTCATTGGTGTCATTTATGAAAACGGAAAAGGCGTTCCGCATGATGCTGTTCTCGCTGCTGAATGGTATTATAAAGCACTTGAGCGTGATACTGAGAATGCAGTCGCTGCTTATAATCTTGGTAGAATGTATTATAACGGAACAGGCGTTGCAAAAAATATGATAAAGGCATATAAATACTGTAAAATGTCGGTGGACTTGAAAGGCGGAAATGAGCGCTCTGTGTATGCGCAAGCTTGTTTGATAACCGGTTGCGTTTTATTGGAGCATTATAAAAATTACGCGGAAGCTTATCCGTATTTCAAATATGCTGCAAAATACGGTAATATAGCTGAGGCATGGCATAATCTCGGTTACTTGACAGAAAAAGGTTATGTTCCGTCGAATATACCTGCTTCGCAAAAAGATAGTTTTGCAAAGGATTTTTATGAAAGAGCAGCCGAGCTCGGCTACACACCATCAATGTTAGCGGTCGGTAGATTATATTCTTCACATAATATGGCAAAAGAGGGGAAGTTTTGGGTTGAAAGAGCCGCTGCTCTTGGTAATGAACAGGCGAAAAAAATGATGTCAGGTTTATCACGTTTTTGGTACGACTAACATCACAGAATAATACTCGTGAAATTAGGCGTAGTAAAAACTTGTGTTTTTATAACACCGTTGTCGGGCGAGGAGCTTTAAGCAGTTGAGATATCTCCGAAACAAATCGCATTCAGAGACATCTCGACTGCTTAGGGTGACAGGGTGTTATTATGACGAAAAAGGCAATTTGCGAAAAAATTTGAAAAAAGTGTTAATTCCCAAAGTAAATTCCACATCTTTCCTACTGTGGAACTTACTTTGGGAATTAACTATTGTTTCTTGATACTAGCACAAGAACTTGTCTTAATTGACATTTGTTTTTCTTCGTGATATTCTAAAATTATAATTTACGGTTTTCGGAAAGGAAACGATTGTTACATGAAGAAAAAACAGACTTATTATACTGTCGGCAATGCTCATCTTGATCCGGTTTGGCAATGGCGCTGGCAGGAAGGCAGCGGAGAGGCGAAAGCCACGCTCCGTTCCGCTTTAGACCGTTTGAAAGAATTTCCCGATTTCGTGTTCGTTTGTTCCTCCTCTGTTGTGTTTGAATGGGTGGAAGAATTTGCACCGGAACTGTTTGAAGAAATTCGTGAGCGTATTGCGGAAGGTCGGTTTGTCATTGTCGGCGGTATGTATGTTCAGCCCGACTGCAACAACCCCTCCGGTGAGGGATTTGCACGGCAGACTTTATATGCACAGCGGTACTTCCGTGAAAAATTCGGTGTTACCGCACGTGTAGGATACAATGTCGACTCTTTCGGCCATAATTTGATGTTGCCTCAAATTCTCAAAAAGAGCGGAATGGACAGTTACATTTTCATGCGACCCGGCGAGCATGAAACACACATGGACAACGACCTTTTCAACTGGGTATCTCCCGACGGCTCACGAGTTACGGCACACCGTATTCTTGACGGTTATGCGTGGAATTTTCGCTCTATGGAACAACTCGAAGACCGCTTGAATGACATTGATACAAAAACCGCCACCGATATTGACGAGGGCTTTCTTTTTTACGGTGTCGGTAACCACGGCGGTGGGCCGACGGTTCAAAATTTGCAACTGATAGAAGAATATAAACGCACCCACCCCGACAAAACACTTATATATTCCGATGTTGCGGATCTGTTTGACCGCATTCGTGATTCCGGCATCACATTGCCGGAGCATCACGACGACCTTCAACACCACGCCGCCGGATGCTATTCGACTCTTTCGGCTGTAAAAAACGGCATCCGCCGAGGCGAATGCGAACTGACCGCCTCCGAAAACCTCTGTATGTTGGCACGTGTTTTGTGTGGCAAAGAAATACACACCGACCGTTTTCAAAAGGCATGGAAAAATATTTTGTTCCTCCATTTTCACGACTCGATGGGTGGCTGTGCCATTCGTGAAGTTCATGACGATGCGGCGTATCAATACGGCGCCGCACTGAACACCGCCGCCACGGAAGAAAATAATGCTCTGCAAACGGTATCGTGGAAAATAAACACCTCCGGTAACCGTAGCGGTATACCTATCGTACTCTTTAATCCGAACGCATTTGACGTTGATGAATCCGTTCGAATTTACCGCTGTGCCAACAGTCTTCAGGATTGCGACGGCAACGCCGTTCCGTATCAGAAAATATATTCCACAACCGAGGAATGTTTTTGGCGTACCGACACGCTCTTTAAAGCGCACGTTCCCGCTATGGGTTATGCCGTATACTATCTTAATGACGATTGGACATCACGTGAAATACAAATGGAACTCCCGCGTGAAGTAGAGGGAAGCACGGTCAAAGCCGTTCCGTACACGGGTTACCGCACGGCAAACGACCATGCCGGCACCGTGTTGGAAAATGAAATATACCGCATCGAGTTTGAGTTGCATACCGGATTTATTGTTTCTTTCCGAGATAAACGCACCGGAAAAGAACTTATCAGCGGTCGTGCTGCGGTTCCCGTGGTGGTTGACGAATATTATCACGACACATGGAGCCATTCCAAATCATTTTTTACCGATCACATGGCACGTTTCGGCGATGCCGAAGTCACGGCATTGGAGGGCGGGCCCGTTCGTGCAACGGTCAAAGTCGTCAGTCGCTACAACAACTCAAAACTCACTCAATATTTTTCGTTGGAGGCAGGCAGCGAAAAACTTTCGGTTCGTGCCGAGGTCGATTGGCATGAGCATCACAAAATGTTGAAAATCGCATGGCCTATGGCGATTGAAAATCCCGAAGCATTTTACGAAATACCGTTCGGCGTAATCAAGCGACCGACCGACGGCGAGGAAGAACCCGGCTTGGAATGGACGGCTGTTAAGGGAACAAACGGCGGTTTTGCCCTTATTAACAGCGATACTTACAGTTCTTCCGTACAGGGCAGTACAATTTTCCATACGGTTCTTCGAAGCCCAATTTACGGTGATCACGGCGGAGCCCGAACGGAAGAAAGCGAGTTCACGGAACAAGGCGCTCGAAAATTCTCTTATGCGCTTATGCCCGTCGGCGACAGTTGGGTTCCCGTCATACGTGCCGCCCGACAGTTAAACCGCCCGCTCACAACGGTTGCGGAAACTTGGCATGACGGTGTGCTTTCCGACAGACCCTACAGTTCAATGCACATAAGTGCGGATAATATTATACTTTCCGCTTGCAAACGAAGTGAGAACGGCGACGGTCTTGTGCTTCGCCTGTATGAGACCGACGGAAAACAAACTCCCGTCACCGTCTGCGGTGATATGCTTCCCGTTCCGCTTGAAGCGACGTTCACACCGTGGTCAATGCGCACATATTTCCTTGCCGACGGCACAAACGCTTGGAAAGAAGTGCTTATTACCGAATACGATATGTAAAATGCGGCTGTAAAAAAATCAAAATTTTACATCCCCCTATATACAATTTTCACCCTCAATCCTTTTTCCGAAATCCCGTGAAAGCGATTATAAATATAATGTGAAAAAGGGAATAATGCTTTTCGCACTTTCCGAAAACGACGCAGAAGACTTTTTCGACGGCGTTACCGATGTTTTGGACTGTGCATATCTTGAAAAAATGATTAACGGCTACTATGTTAAAATATCATAAAGGGAGGTCAGAATATGAATAAACTCAACCGTTTGGGGCTCGGCACAATGGGCATGTCCGCTGTGCGCAACCCCGAAAACTCGATAAAAACCGTTCACACGGCGTTGGATTCGGGCATAACGCTTTTTAACACAGGCGAATTTTACGGCGCCGGCGAAAGTGAAATGATAGTCGGCAAAGCACTTAAAGGCGTGAATCGTGACGATTATTTTCTTTCGGTTAAATTCGGCGTTTTGCCGTTGCCCGGCGGCGGGATTTACGGGCTTGATGTAAATCCGCATAACGTGAAAGGGCATTTGACTTATTCGTTACGCCGTTTGGGGCTTGATTATGTTGACCTTTATCAACCGGCACGGCAGGATACGGAAATCCCCGTTGAAGAAGTGGTCGGCGCAATTGCCGAGCAGGTTCAGGCGGGCTATGTTAAACATATCGGGCTTTCAATGGTCGATGCGCAAACGCTTCGCCGTGCGTGTAAGGTTCACCCGATTCACACGGTTGAAATGGAATATTCACTCATTGAACGCGGAATAGAAAAAGATCTTATTTCAACTGCCGAAGACCTCGGCGTAAAAGTTCTTGCGTTCGGCACCGTGGGTCACGGCCTCTTGAGTGACGGTGCGTTGAATATGTCTTCAAACACAGGGATAACACGTGGAATGTTGTCGCCCGAAAACCGTGAAAAAAATCTTGTCGCAGTTCGCAAACTTAAAGAGATTGCCGACGAAAAAGGCATTTCGCTTTCTCAACTTTCTCTTGCATGGAGTCTTGCGAAGTATGACAACGTGCAAAGTTTGGTGGGCACGGTGAACCCGAATCATTTGCGAGAGGCTGTCGACGCCACTTTTGTCGAACTGAGCGACGAAGATATTGCACGGATTGAAAATACGGTTGATGCCGACAAAATAATCGGCAGAGGTATGCGTAATTTTGTTTTCAAAAACGGCGTTATGTCGAGGATAAGCGGATAAGTCTTTGATGCTTGGAAGGAGTTTTTTATGAGTGAACCTTTGATTTTTTACCCGAAACATCCGTCATCGTTAAAAACACATAAAATCGAAACAAAACCGATGCCGATATTACCTCAAAAAGAGCCTTTTGAAGCGAAAACGCTTTTTTGCGAATTTGACTCGGATTTGTACGGTGCGTTGAATATTTACGAAGATAAAAGATTCGAAATCACGGGCATAGCCGTAAAAGTAGGCCCCGATGTGCATAATAAACCGTCGATTGAAATTTCCGAATGTCTCGGCGGAAGAACATATGCATTAACGATTTTCCCGAACGATGATCATTACAAAAAAGTTTCAGTCGGTGATAAAGTGACTGTCAGAGCGAATTATCTTGTGTTCTGCAATCATTTCGGTGTTGTGATGAAACACAGCGAGTTGGTTTTTGTGGAGAAATCCGATGTTTGAATTAAAATACAGGTTGTTTGACGGCGAAAAGATTCGAAACGGCACCGTTGTTACCGTTGAAAACGGCATAATTTCAAATATTCGGGAATGTGATATGTCGGAGTGTGGCGACGGCATTTTGATGCCGACACTCATTGATGCGCACACCCATACGGAAAGCACCGCTCACGTTTCGGAAATGTTGCAAAACGGTATCGGCGTAGCGTGTGACGTGAGTGCATCCGGTGTTCTTGCGGAACAGTCAAAGCAACTTGAAATCGTCAGATCCGCGGGAATGGCAATGGGCATAGTGATGAATCCGAGAGCCTATGTGGAAAAAGCCGTTATGAACGGGGCAAAATATATAAAGGTTTTGCTGTTTAATACGTTTTCCGTCGGAAAAACCGCACTCTGCGGAATTGTTAAAGTCGCTCACGGCAAAAATCTTAAGGTTGCGGTTCACACAACGGAAATTGCCACGGTTAAACAGGCTGTTGACGCCGATGCCGATATTCTTTTGCATGTTCCGATGAACGAAAAAATCCCGTCGGATTTGGCAAAACTTATTGCCGAGAAGAAAATTGCCGTCGTGCCGACTCTTGTGATGATGGAAACTTTTGCGAACAGCACTCGAAAAGGCTTTAAACCCGAAGATTACCGAAACGCCCGAAATAACGTGGAACTGTTGCACAAATGCGGTGTTACCGTTCTTGCGGGAACGGATGCGAATTCGGGAAGTTTTGCACCGGCGGTCGGGTACGGAAAAACACTACACCGAGAAATGAAACTTCTGTCGGAGGCGGGCTTGACGCCTGTTGAGGTGTTGAGTGCGGCAACTTTAAAAAATGCCGAGGCATTCGGCTTGAATGCGGGGAAAATCGAAGTCGGCGCTCCCGCAACAATGACTCTTGCGAAAATGAATATCGAAGACGGTTTTAATATAGAAAAAATAAAAAATGTTTGGATAAAAGGCGAGCAAATACTGTGAAAAATTTAATAAATGAGGTGTTGTTATGGCAAAATCGGAAAAAACGGTAACAGGTAATTTCGGTGACATTGTAAAAAGAATCGAAGACGGCATTTTGAACGGGAGCATATCGGCTTCGCTTGAGGACAGCAGTGATTTTCAAATAGGTGACACATATTGCAGTGTAAGAGTTTTCGAAAGATACAGTTATGCCGGTGGAAACCGTGTCAGCCTCAACGTGACCTTGTTCGGAAACGGTGACACAATTCACGTGTCGGCAATTACTTCCGGTGGCAGTCAGGCAACGTTTTTCAAAATTAACACTTTGGGCGAAGAAGCGTTTTTAGATAAATTTTGCGAAATTATTTGAGTTCATAAGCGTTACTTCGGGGAAAACAACGGTTCTTTTAAACCGCCGAAACATCACAAAAAACATCACAAACAAACAAATATACTTTGCATTTTGCGATTTTGCGGTATAACCCAAGTAAAGATTCTGCGATTTTGCGGAAAATAGGCTTAATAAAAAATGCGATTTTTGTAAGTACAAGGAAAAAGCCCCGCAATACTGA
>CAYPAB010000062.1:0-9328 GCA_964408605.1 uncultured Eubacteriales bacterium | reverse complement strand
AGGTACGCGAGATCGGGTGAGAAAGTCGGGAAAGGCGCGTAGAATGTGGCTTAAATCCACCATGCATCTTTGAGGGATTCCTTAACCATTATACAATTCTTGAGAACAGCAACCGCTTTTTCAAGACCTTCGTCTTGGCACATAAGGGAATCTTCGTGCTCTATAGATATAACATAATCGTAACCGACCATACGAAGGTTGCTTATGACGTCACGCCAGTAAGTTTCGCCGTTGCCGAATCCGACGGTGCGGAAAATCCACGAACGGTTGATTTCATCGGCGTAAGATTTTGTGTCGAGAACACCGTTAACGGCAGTGTTGATTGCGTCGATTTTGGTATCTTTTGCGTGAAAATGGAATATTGCGTTTTCTTTGCCCAAGGCACGAATAACGGCAACAGGATCCATCCCCTGCCAAATAAGATGTGAAAGATCGAGGTTTGCACCGATTTCGGGGCCTACGGCATTACGGAGTTTCAACAGGGTTTCGGTATTGTATACACAAAATCCGGGGTGAAGTTCAAGAGCGATTTTGTCAACGCCGTGCTCAGAGGCGAATTTGACAAAATTTTTCCAATAGGGAATTAAAACATCATTCCATTGATAGTCAAGAATTTCACCGAAATCGTTGGGCCACGGGCAAGTTACCCAGTTGGGGTATTTTGAATTTTCGCAGTCACCGGGGCAACCGGAAAAAGTGTTTATTTGATGGACACCGAGTTTTTCGGCAAGAAGAACCGCTTTGTGCATATCCGTGTCGAAATTTTCGGCTGTTTCTTTGTTGGGATGAACGGGGTTTCCGTGACAACTTAAAGCGCTTATTACAACGTTATACTTTTTGAGCAACGCTTTAAACGACTCAAGCGCACCTTCGTCATTAAGTAAAACATCCGGATCCGCATGGTCTTTTCCGGGGAATCCGCCGCAACCGATTTCGACCGCTTCAAGACCTAATGATGAAAAATATTTAAGTGCATCTTCAAAGGGGACTTTTCCCAAAAGATTTGTCAATACACCGAGTTTCATTGTTAACACCTCTGTTTTTCCGTTGGAGGAAGTGAATTTGTTGATATTTTCAATCAGTCAGGGGGGATTACGGTTTTCCCCATCCCCCCTGTGTTATAACCGTTTTATGCGGTCTGTATTTTTAGTCGAAATAAACGGGTTTGCCTGTTTTAGCCGACTCGTAAATCGCTTCGAGAATTCTTGTTACGCAAAGTGCCTGATACGGAAGAACGACAGGATCCGTGTCGGTTCTGATGGCGTTTATCCATCTTTTAGCCTCAACTTCGGCGGGAGAGCCGTCGCTGTGACCTTCAAAGAATGCCGCACCGCCCGCTTTAAGGTTGGGTTTTTCAATGCACTGACGCTGATTCTTGATATAGTTAAGACGTGCTTCGTCGTTAAGAGTATCGGCACCGCCTTTGTCACCGCAAATCATATAGCAAGCCTCGGTGGGTTCGGCAACGTTAAGTGCCCAACTTGATTCAAGATTGATAACGGCACCGTTTTTCATTTTGACAAAACCGAAAGCGGAATCTTCAACCGTAAATTTATCGGGATCCCACATACCCCAGCCGTTGCCCTGTTCTTCTTGGTCGGCAAGTTTTCTGAAAGTTTGTCCGACAACCATTTCGGGTTCGTAGTTATTCATTACCCAAAGTGTCATATCAAGAGCATGAGTGCCGATGTCAATAAGGGGGCCACCACCCTGCTCGTATTCGTTAAGGAAAACGCCCCAAGTGGGAACACCGCGTCTGCGGACAGCAAGAGCTTTGCCGTAATAAATCTCGCCGAATTCACCGTTTTCGGCGCACTGTTTGATATAAAGGTTTTGAGGAGTCTGACGGTTTTGATAACCGATGGAAAGTTTTTTGCCGGTTCTTTCGGCGGCTTCGCACATCGCCTTTGCTTCGGCATAAGTTTTTGCCATGGGTTTTTCACACATAACGTGCTTACCCGCCTCAAGCGAGTCGATGGTAATGAAACTGTGTGAACGGTTGGGGGTGCAAACGTGAACGATATCGATGCTTTCGTCTTTAAGAAGTTCTTTGTAGTCCTCGTAAACTTTTGCATCGGGTGTACCGAATTTTGCAGCCGCTTTTTCGGCACGTTCTTTAATGATATCGCAGAAAGCGACCATTTCAACGCCCTCAACTTTCGAAAGAGCGGGCATATGTTTGCCGTTGGCGATTCCACCGCATCCGATGATACCTATTTTGTAAACTTTATTATCCATAAAAATACCTCCGGTTTATACAAATAAACTTTATATCGCCGTTTGCGAACAACACAAACGGATTGACACCGTTAATAAAAACGGGGTCTCATCCGACGAAGAGACCCCAAATAAACTCATACGCCCAAAAGAACATATCTCGGCGCACCAAAGCGCTGCCGCTTTGATATCATTTAATTTTTAATCAAAACAAACCCGCAATCAACTGAGGAAGAAGTTTGCCGACATAAGTGAAAATGAGGCCGAAAATTTCGGTAAAGAAATTCACTACAGTACCGTCAAGAGAACCGATGAAGTCGGTGGGAAGATTTGTATCTTCGATATCGGCATCTTTGACAGTCTTTTTGATTGCGTATTCGTCAACCATTTTTACTTTCTGAGTATCGTCGTTAACAACATAGGCTCTGTAAACCAAGTAGTCGCCGTCAACTTCGATATTTGCGAAGCAACCGCCCGCATTGGGGTTAGTTTCCACGCCTTCTGCGTTTTTGGAAGATTTTGTTGAGAAGTAAACGTCCGCACAGTTCATAACATCGTTAGTTGTGTTTTCGTTTACGCTGTATCTCTTTGTGCCGGCGGTAGAGGGAAGAATGTAAACGGCACCGTCGGGATTAACGGCGAATGTTGTGTCAACGCCGTTGTATTTTTCGGTAACGTAAACTGTATCTTCACAGATCTCGTCGCCCGCAACCTGCCATGTTCTCATATACATATGGTCATGGCCGGAAAGAACCATATCGACACCCGTTGCGTCAACGATTTCGATGATTGTTTCTCTCATTGCGATGGTATCGGGTTTGTTTATGTTTTTACCCGCCGAATATGCCGCTCTGTGGAGCAAAAGAACTTTCCACTGAGCATCGGAAGCGGTTATGTCGTTATATATCCAGTTTCTTTGTGCTTCTGTCATGGGATACATATCGTTTGAGTTGAGAACGGTGAAATGAACATTGCCGTAATCGAAAGAATAATATGTACCGTTGATGCCGTTTGTTGTGCCCTCACCGGGAAGAAGATTGAATGTTGTGTCAAACCACCCGACGTTGAGTTTGTTTGTGATGTTACCTTCGTGGTTACCCGCAACGGGAACCAAAGTGAGGTTTGTGTTGGCATTTTCGAATGTTTGACCGTACCAGTTCCACTCGTCGTTTGTGCAATCGTTAACGAAGTCACCGAGGTTGATAACAAATTCGGCGTCTTTGTCTGTCTTCATTGCGGCATCCATAACACGAGAAGCCTGTTGGAATTTTTCGAGGTTGCTTGCCTGAACGTCGGCAATTGCGATGAACGAAAAACTGCTGTCCGCATCGTCTGTAACGAATTTGCCGACTTTACTCCAGATATCTCTGTCGGCACTGCCTACACGGTAACGGTATTCTGTGCCGGCTTTAAGACCGGTAGCAACAACTTTGTGGCAATAATAACCTTGCCATTCGGAAACCGTGCCTTCAAACTGAAGGGCATTATCGAACCCGCTTGCAACATAGTTTGCCGCGGAAACCACTTGAATTGCGGTATCGCACTTTTTCACGGTAAACCATGTGAAACCGCGCTGGGTTTGAGCGTCACCGTACATTGTACAGGTAATTCTTGTTGATTCGAAGCCTGTTTCGCCCTCTGCGGAACCGCTGATGCCTATGCAACTTAAAAGCATAATAACCGCGAGTAAAACCGCAAGGGATCTTTTTGCTGTCATTTTCATAACTACCTCCGTAATTATTAAATTGATTTTAGGGAAGCGTTTACACTACCGCCCATTTTTATTCTTTTACATTATACACACTTTTTTCCATTATTTCAATAGCATATTAAAATTTTTCACAATTGAACTATTAAAGTACTGTTTTTTTGTTAAAAACATAAAAACGTGATATTAAAACGTGATATTAAAAAGACGTGGAATGCACAAAACAGTTTTTATACGTTTCGTATCTTTTTCTGTTTCAATGAAATACAAGGGTACGGAAAAATGCAGAACGTAATAATCGAGCGAAAACAAGGCGTTAGACTTGTTTTTGCTTGCCCGAAGGTGTACACCAAGGTGACGAGTTTTTTTCGTAGCATAAAACATTTATTTTTTGTATTTGTTGATTTTTAAAAATTATTTAAGGGGTTCTATAGGTGTTATTCACACCCATAGAGCCCCTTTGTATTGTACTGTTTTATGCGGTCTGCGCTTTTTTTACAGCCCCTCTGAAAATTATTTCATTTTTACTTTGTAACACTTGATTTCGAAAGGATTGATTTCAAAATCGAGAACATTGCCGTGTGCTATATCGACCGCAACGTCGTTTCTTTCGAGAAGGTCGCATTCGCTGACCGACTCTATCTCGGCAAAGAGTTCCGCACTTACGGTTTGGCGTCTGCCGGCTTTTTCAACGAAACGAACGATATAAGCATCTTCGTCTTCGCATTTTTTAACCGCTTCGAGAGTAACGTTCTTTCCGTTTACGCTGATAAACGAATCGGAAGTTGCGCCCTCGGAACCTGCGCCGATTTCAACGGGAACGGCGGGGTTGTTGATTTCAAGACCTCTTACGAGAGTTTCGGCATCTTTCCAACTGCCCGCATGGGGATAAACGGAGTATGTGAAATAATGATCTCCGCGGTCCGATTTCGGGTCGGGGTTCATCGGTGCTTTAAGGAGAGTGATAATCATTCTCTGCTTATCGACTTCGTAACCGTATTTGCAATCGTTAAGGATAGAAACACCGTAGCCGTCTTCACTCATATCAATGAAGTTATGAGCGGAAACTTCGAACTTCGCCTTATCGTAAGGATTGTGGCGATAGTTGGAACTTTCGATAGTCGCATAAGCGATATCACGGGTGAATTTTTGAGCCTTAACGTCAACATCGAAGCCGACTTTAAGGAGTTTTTCCTGTTCGTTCCAATTGATGAATGTATCGAAATCGATTCTGTCGAGCTCGTTATAAATGATTATATTCTGCTTAACGAGTGACTTGTTGATTTTCTTTTCGAAAGATACAACGGTGAACACGTCACCCTCGGCAACCGCCGTAACTTTACCCGCTTCCGTATCAAATTCACGGTCAACATAAGATGCAACGATATCCCAAGCGTCATATTTACCGGGAAGGTCTTCGTAAAGGCGGAATACGTTACCTTTGCCCGCAAGAACTTCACGGTTGTTTTTCTTATCGAAAATCGAAACGAGTTCCGCATTTTCATCAAGAACAACTTTGAAGTTTGCGTTTTCAAGAGCGTTTGTGCCGAGTGCTTTAGCCTCGTTAACCGCACCGTCTTTAGTATAATAAACTTTGTAGCCGACTGCGGGAATATCTTTTGCGATAAACACAAGAACCTTTGTTCCGTCGAGTTTTGTGTAACTCTGTGTGGGAACTTTGTTGCCGTCTGCATCGTAGATCTCAACGTCTTTATAGGGAAGTTCAACCTTTTGAGTTGCGCTGACACCGAGAGAGTTGAAAAGTGCAAAAGGCTTGCCGTATTTTTCGGAGCCGTTTACATTGCCGGCGATAACATCAAGTGCCTCACTTCTTACGCTCTCGCCGATTGCGATGATGTCTTTATAGATATCGCAAAGATCACCGAAAACTTCGGTAATGTGAGAACCGGGAAGCGAATCGTGGAATTGGTTGGTAAGAATCATCTGCCAGCCTTCGTTGAGTTTTTCAAGAGGATATTCATAGCCGTAACGCATGGCGATACTTGCGAACATTTCCGCCTGACGGTAGAGGTTTTCGGAATATCTGTTAAGTTTTTTGAGAAGCGCTTTCGTTGTGTGAACACCACGATGTTCTTCAAGATAAAGTTCATCTTTCCACGTGGGGATGTTTGTTTCCGTGGCTTTCGCTTTCATCCGGGCAAGGGAATCTTCGATCTTGCTTGTCTGTGTTTTCGGCAGTCCGGGGAAGTTTTTGTAACGCTTAACGTATTCAAGCATTTCGGTATCTACACCGCCGCCACCGTCACCCCAGCCGTAGCAGTACATTGATTCGCCGATAGTTTCTTTATCGGTATATTTTTTCCAGTTGACTTTAAGGGAGTCCGCCTCAACGGTACCGATAAAGTGTGTGGGGGGAACGATTGAAAATACCTTTGAGCCGTCGGGGCCTTCCCACCAGAATGTGTTATATTGCCACGGGTTGGTATCGTTCCAAATACCCATTTTATGAGTTACGAAATACTCAACGCCCGCTTTTTTGAGAATTTGAGGCATTGCGTAGCCGTTACCGAAAACGTCGGGTACCCAGCATGTTTTGGGAGTGATGCCGAATGTTTTTTCGGCAAAACGCACACCGTGAAGAAGTTGACGAACGAACGATTCGCCCGAAACAAGGTTACAGTCGGGTTCGACCCACATTGCACCGATGTATTCCCATCTGCCCTCCTCGATTCTCTTTTTAACCTGTTCGAAAAGAGCCGGATAGCGTTTTTGCATTTCGATGTATGTAGGAGCGGTACTCTGCGAGAAAATGAAGTCGTCATACTGTTCCATAAGGCGGAGCATTGTAGCGTGAGTTCTGCCGAGTTTACGGACATACTCTTTATACGCCCACATAAAGACGATATCAAGGTGAGAGTTACCGACGAGAGCGAGTGTACCCTCGGATTTATATGAGGTGTTGTTATAAACTTTGTCTTTAAGGATCTGTTGAGCCTTGCGAAGACCCGCTTTGAATTCTTCGCCGTCAAGGTCGAAGTTTACGAAAGTGAACGCCTCTTTGAGGGTCGCTCTGATGAGTTCCTGAAGACCGGTATCGTGAACGGGCATAAAAAGTGCGTTGAAAACAGCCTTAAAATCCCAATATATTTCTTCGATTTCGGGGTCTACAACGCCTATGAAAGAGCAAGAAAGCGTTTTGACGGTTGATTCGTTCGAGTGCCATACATAGTAAGACTCGATATCAACATCGTAATGCTCGTCACCTTTTGCACAGTCCGTAAGAAGCACGGAGTTTCTGAAAGGGTCAAGACCTTGGTAAGGTTCGCCGTTAAGAGTAAGAAGCGAGTCACCGCCGAAATAGACATTGAGAGTTACCTTTTTGCCCTTGAAACGTGCGGGCATATCAAATGAGTTTTTGAAAAAAGCACTCCAGCCGTTGTTACCCCAACGGTCGCCGACATTAAGTTCTTTCCATTCGTCATAAAAGAACTCGTAATCGTCAACACCTTTGTAAATACATTCTTTCATCTTCCATGCGGGGATGGATTCAATATCGGTATAAATTCTTTTTTTGAGGTTTTTGATTTTAAGAGCGGCAACATCGTCGAACGAGAAAATACCTCTCTGTTTGCCTTTTGTGGCATCTCGCCAATCGTCAACATGCGCATCCATCGCGTCAAGCGCTGCGACCGCATCCATATTTTTGATTTCTGCCAAAGTCATCGTCCTTTCTTATATATGAAAACGCATCTTAAAAAAGTTACATTTTTTTAAAGTATAACATTATGTTTTTCAAGTTGCAAGAGGAAAAACATCAATTATAACAATTGTTTTTAACATCCCGCTTTATGCGTTCTGTGTTTTTTATGTTCCTTTTATGAAAAAGTATTGCGTTGCGGTGAGGTTATACAGTATAATAAAACCGCAGTCCATACCAAAACAAAACGGGAAAAGGTGATCACATGAAATACATCGACAAAAAAGAACGGTTGAATTTCTACATAGGTCTTTCGGGGCAAAACCTTGTTTACTCTTTTATCGGTGGCACATTCTTCACGTATTTTATGACCGATATTGCAATGTTTCCGGCGATTATCGTGTCGGCACTTCTTATAATAATGAAAGTATGGGACGGCGTCAACGACCCCATCATCGGTTCGCTTGTTGACAAGCACAGGTTCAAAAACGGCGAAAAACTCCGCCCGTTTTTACGCTATACGCCTTTGCCCGTCGGAATAACAACGGTTTTGATATTCCTTGTTTTTTCAACGGAAGAAGATATGTTATGGCTCAGGCTTTCGTATTTTGTGATTATGTATATTTGCTGGGACATAGCCTATACACTTCAAGATGTTTCGATTTGGGGCATCACGGCATCAGCCTCGCCGAACGGCGAAGAACGTGATAATTTCGTTAAATGGTCACGAACCGTCGGTTCCTGCGTTTACGGTGTGTTCGGTGCCGCAATACCCATGGGCATTGAAATGGTAGCCAACGCAACGGGGCGTTCCATGGCACTCATCACTTTGGTTTTCGCCGTTATTTTGGGATTGGGCGGTGCAATGGTAAGCAAACGAACATACAAAGTTCAGGAAAGGATCCGCATAAATCCCGAAAAACAGCAATCCACTTTTATCGAAAGTTTTTCGCTTCTTTTCAAAAACAAAATGCTTATGCTCGTTACCCTGTCGAATCTTTTCGGCGCTCTCGGTTTCGGCGGTCAACTTATGACCTACTTTTTCAAATACAAAATCCCCAACGACTTTTTCGGTTCCGACGGTTTAATAGGCGCTTTGGGGCTCACAACAATCTACTTCGCCGTCACATCGGGCCCGCAGTTCATCGGTATGATTTTGGCTGACAAACTCAAAAAAGTTTTCAAAGGTTATGTCAATGTTTTGATATTCATGCAGGCTTGCAACCTCGTTTTGAGAATAATCGCATTTGCAATCGGTTACGAAGGCATCAACCTTTGGATAGGAATGATCCTTATCGGTGTCGGCTGTATTCCCATGGGGGCTGCGGGCATCGCTCAAACTTCGATATTCTGCGACAGCATCGATTACACCGAATGGGAAACGGGCAAACGTACCGAGGGCATAACTTTCTCGATGCAAACGTTTTTCACAAAAGTTTCCAGCGGTATCACCGCGGGGCTCGCTACATTAGCACTTCATCTTTTGGATTACAAGGCAGTTGACGACAGCGCCGCCGTTTTCATCGGCACACAGTCGGCAACATTCGAAACATGGATTTGGCCTCTTGTTACACTCACTCCGGCAATAGCAAGTCTTCTTTACATAATCCCCTTGCTTTTCATAAGATACACTCCCGAAAAAAGAGCGAGAGTCGAAAAAGAACTTGCCGAAAGACGTGCCGCCTGCGACTGCAACTGAAAATTTAAAATATTGCGGTGCAATTCGAAAAACGGGTTGCGCCGTT
>CAYPAB010000061.1:0-9800 GCA_964408605.1 uncultured Eubacteriales bacterium | reverse complement strand
CGAGAGGCGAGGTTCGTTCGTAGCATAAAACATTTTTGTGTTTGTTGATTTTTTCAATCAGTTAAGGGGTTCTACCGGTATATTGTTACACGTTCCCCCCACCTTCGTATTATGCGGTTTTATGCGGTCTGCGTTTTTTTTACATCCCCGTTTTCTCTGCGTTTTTTTGCGCTCCCTTTTATTGTTACTTAAACATATATTGCATTGTGCTTACGACATTGTCAATATTTTTTGCCGTTTTTTTGGCGAATTTTTTCATTTTACTTTTTGAACTGTTCCTTGAATTTACAACACCCGCGGTAACAGCGGCGGCTACCCCCACAGCCATTGCGGCGGTGCCGATTTTTGCCATATCCTCGGTTTTCATATTTTTTATGCTCATATTCATTCTTTCCACCTCCCGTTAAAGTTTAACCAAATAGAGTTAAAGTAATCTTTTGAACGGGTGAAATAAAATGGAAGAATATCTGGTCATATTAAAATTATTCTTTCTGATACTTTTAATACCACCAAAATATGTTATTATATTATTAAATAAAGGTGCGTAATACTATTTTTATTTTACGCACAAAGTATTTTCAAGAGAGGAACACTGTTATGGAAAATCAAAAAAGACTTGTTGCCATTAACGATATTTCGGGTTTCGGCAAATGCTCTCTTACCGTCGCACTGCCGATAATTTCCGCCGCCGGCGTTGAAACAATATGTATGCCTACTGCGGTACTTTCTACTCACACAGGCGGTTTTACGGGCTACACTTACCGTGACCTTACTTGTGATATGCCCGCTATCGGCGAACATTGGAAATCGATTGACCTGCACCCCGATGCAATTTATTCGGGATTTCTCGGTTCTTTTGACCAAATTGATATTGTAAGAAAATTCGCCCGTGATTTCAAAACCGACTCCAACATTTTCATCGCAGACCCCTGTATGGCGGATCACGGTGTGATGTATAAAATATTCGATGAAAAATTCGCAAAAGCGATGGCTGAACTCTGTTCGGAAGCCGACATCATTTTGCCGAACATAACCGAAGCCTGTTTTATGGCGAACGAAAAATTCATCGAGGGCGTTCAGACAGAACAGTATGTTGAAAATCTGTTAAACAAACTTCTTGACATGGGCTCCGAAAACGTAGTTCTTACCGGCGTAAGTTTTGACGAAAGCAAAATCGGAGCGGCGTGTATGGGTCAAGACAGAATCGCACATTATTATTTTGAAAACAAACTTCCCGGTGCATACCACGGCACAGGCGATATCTTCGCAAGTGCATTTTGCGGTGCCGTTCTTAACGGTATATCGATTCCCGATGCCATGGGAATTTCGGCAAGATACGTTTGCGATTGCATAAAGCGTACTCAGTCAATGGACAATCCCATTACATACGGCGTTGACTTCGAACGCGGAATACCGTTTTATATAAAGGAATTGGGTAAAATATGAGCAAATTGAACATAGTTTTGGTTGAACCCGAAATCCCTCAAAACACGGGGAATATCGCAAGAACCTGTGCCGCTACGGGTGCCGCTTTGCACATCGTGAAGCCGATGGGGTTCACCGTTGATGACAAAAAACTCAAACGTGCCGGACTTGATTATTGGTATCTTTTGGATTTGACATATTACGAAAACATCGAAGAATTTTTTGAAAAAAATCCCGACGGTGAATATTTTTTCTTTTCCACAAAAGCACGAAAAACACATTCCGAGGTCACATATACCGACAATGCGTATTTAATTTTCGGAAAAGAAACAAAAGGTCTGCCCGAAGAACTCCTTTTGAAGCATCCCGACGAATGTGTCAGAATACCGATGATAAACGATGCACGGAGTTTAAATCTTTCAAACTCCGTGGCGGTCGGTGTTTATGAGGCTTTAAGGCAAATGGGTTACCCCGAATTGCAAAACAAAGGTCAACTTCACAACTACAAGTGGTAAGACTTGATGCTTCGCAAATTACAATTATTATTTCCGAAAAAACAGAATTTATCAAATTTTAATATTCCTTGATTTTTTCAATTAGTTAAGGGGTTCTACAGGTGTTATTCACACCCATAGAGCCCCTTATTATACTGTTTTATGCGGTCTGCTTTTTTTACATCCCTTTTGTGTTATATGTTTTTAAATAACTATTATTCATCTATAGGTATCGACGCCACCGCATTAAGAGTTAAATCTGCGGTTTTGCCGTTTAAAAACTCATAATAACCTTGCGACGCTATCATCGCGGCATTATCACCGCAATATTTAAGTTCGGGCATAAACAAACGTATGCCGTTTTTACGGCACTCCTCCGCCATGACCAAACGAAGGCGTGAATTTGCGGAAACTCCGCCGGCGAGAACAACTGTTTTTGCACCCGTATCGAGTGCGGCACTAATCGTGTGCGAAATCAACAAATCGGTAACGGCTTTTATAAACGATGCACCCAGATCTTCGGGTTTAACCGTTTCGCCTTTTTGCGAAGCGTTATGTACTAAATTCACGGCGAAAGTTTTAAGACCCGAAAAACTGAAATCGTACTTAGAATCGGAAACTTTCGGCACGGGGAATTTATATTTGTTTTCATCGCCGTTCTTTGATATTTTATCAAGGTTAACACCGCCGGGGTACGGAAGCCCGACTGTACGTGCCGCCTTATCCATCGCCTCCCCCGCCGCATCGTCACGGGTTCTGCCGATGACTTCGAAATCCGTATATGATTTTACATTTATAATATGACTGTGACCGCCGGACACAACGAGTGCCAAAAACGGCGGTTTTATTTCTTCGTTTGAAATGTAGTTTGCGGCAATATGCCCTCTTAAATGATGAACCGGTACAAGAGGCAACCCCGCAGAGAACGAAACACCTTTTGCGTAATTCACACCGACAAGCAACGCCCCGATAAGACCCGGTGCATAAGTTACCGCCAAAGCATCGATGTCATCAAGCGTACAATCGGCATCTTTCAGTGCTTTTTCCACAACTCCGCAAATGGCTTCGGTATGGCGTCTTGAAGCGATTTCGGGAACCACTCCGCCGTAAATTTTGTGTTCTTCCACCTGCGAGGCTATTACATTCGAAAGGACTTTTCTGCCGTCCTCGACGACCGATGCCGCCGTTTCGTCACACGAACTTTCTATACCGAGTATTTTCATAATACACCGTCCCGTTTATACGTCATTAAAATTGCATCTTCACGAGGTTTTTCGTAAAACGCTTTACGCTTACCCACCGTTTTAAAACCGACCTTTTCATAAAGCCTCACGGCAACCGCATTCGACTCTCTCACTTCCAAAGTGATAAAATCGGCTTGCTCTTGTTCGCACACCGAAACGAGTTTTTGCAAAAGTTTTTCGCCTATTCCTTTACGCCTGTATTTTTCAAACACGGCAATATCGGTTATATATATTTCGCCCAAAATATTGTGAGCGCCTATATATCCGCAAATTTCACCGTCGCAAACAGCCGTAAAAAAGCGCGCGTATTCGTTTGTAAGTTCTTCTTTTAAAGCGTTTTCGCTCCAAGGCGAAGAAAAACACTCTTTTTCGAGAGAAGCGATTATTTCAATATGACGCTCACTCATTTTTTCAATTACAACATTCATTATTTTGTGTCATACCACGTTTTGCCACAGGCAACTTCAACGGTCAGCGGAACCGAAAGTTGGCAGGCGTTTTCCATTGTTTCTTTAAGAAGCACGGCAACATTTTCCGCATCTTTTTCGGGTGCTTCGATAATGAGTTCGTCATGCACCTGCATAATAAGTTTTGCTTCGGGATATTCGGCTTTCAGCCTGTCAAAAACACGTATCATAGCAATTTTGATTATATCCGCCGCCGTACCCTGTATCGGCATATTCATCGCAACACGTTCGCCGAATCCACGCCTTATCGCATTTGACTCGGCAAGTTCGGGAAGGTAGCGCCGTCTTCCGAAATAAGTTTGGGCGTAGCCTTTTTCTTTAGCTGTTTTTTTGGCATTCTCCATAAATTCGGCAACACCCGAATAATTTGCGAGATATCCTTTTATATAGCGATCGGCTTCGACAACGCTCGTTCCGATATCGTTGGAAAGAGAAAACGCACCGATTCCGTAAACTATGCCGAAATTAACGGCTTTTGCCTTGCGACGGTCGGAGGATGTAACATCTTCCAACGGAATGCCCAAAACCTGCGACGCCGTTATCGAGTGTATATCGGCACCGCTGACAAAGGCGTTTATCATATTTTTATCATCCGCTAACGCCGCAAGAACACGCAACTCGATTTGCGAATAGTCCGCATCGACAAGCAAAAATCCGTCTTTCGCATTAAAGAAACGACGCAGTTCCCTACCCAATTCGGTTCTTACGGGAATATTTTGCAAATTCGGTTCCGCCGAAGAAATTCTGCCTGTGCGTGTTTCGGTTTGATTGAGTGTCGAATGGATTCTTCCGTCGTTATCGATAACTTTCAAAAGCCCCTCGCAATATGTTGATTTCAACTTTTGAAGTGCCCTGTATTCAAGAATCAAATTTATCACGGGATGTTTGTCCCTCAAAGAGTCGAGAACCTCGGCGTTTGTGGAATAACCGCTTTTTGTCTTTTTCCCGTGAGGGAGGTTTAATTTATCCTCCGAAAACAAAACATCACTCAACTGTTTGGGTGAATTGAGGTTAAACTCACACCCTGCGGAGTCATAAACTTTACGAAGTGTGATTTCAAGGTCGGTGCTGATTTTGGCATTATATTCTTCAAGCCCGCTTCTGTCAACCGAGAAACCTTCACGCTCCATGCCGGCAAGGACTCTCGCAAGAGGTATTTCAATGTCGCTCAAAAGTTTTTCCTGAGAATTTTCAACAACCGCACCGTAAAGTTTCACACACAGCGATTCGATAAGTGCCGCCGAATCGACAAATTCTTTTTCCGATTCGTAAAACGAAACAAGTTCGCCCGCATCGATTTTCACATTATTTAACGAGTAAGCACCCGCAAGTGCTTTGACCGAATAATCGCTTGAATTTGGGTTCAGCAAATACGCCGCAAGCGATGTGTCGAATTTTATGTTATTGAGTTCGATTCCGCTTGAGTCACAAAAACCGTAAAGTTTTTTGGAGTCGTCGGTATACTTTTCAACAGTGGCGTCGGAAAACAGATTTGTCGCAAAAGATATGAACATAAAATCGGTATTTTGCGTTAAAACCACACCGTCGGCTGTTTTGAAAAGGATATATTCTATTCCGAAATCGTTATATTTCACCGTGAAATATACTTTCCCCGACGATTTAAGTGTACGGTAAAAGCCGTCGTAATCGTCTGTTTCGAAAAACTTCACCGTTTCGGTATCAACACTTTTCACGGAATCCTCTTTATCGAGATTAAGCCTTTTTAAAATTTTATACATTTCAAGCGACGCCAAAAGATTTGTCGCCTTAACGGTATCGGGCTTTTTAATAAGATAAGAGTCCAAATTTGTATCGATAGGTGCATCAAGGCATATAGTTCCCAACTTTTTGCTCAAAAAAGCGTTCTCTTTCGAGGCTTCGAGTTTTGCCTTCATTCCCGCTTTAATGTCGGAACCGCCGAGGTTTTCATATACATTTTCAAGCGAACCGAATTTTTGAATAAGTTCGGCCGCACCTTTTTCACCTATCCCCGCAACGCCGGGAATATTATCCGAAGTGTCGCCCTGTATTGCTTTAATATCTATAAGTTGATGCGGAGTTACCCCGTAAACCTCTTTGACTTTATCGGTATCGTATTTAACAGTCACGGATTTCCCCGCTTTGGTCGTCGCAAGAAGAACGTTAACATTATCGGAAACAAGTTGCAAACTGTCTCTGTCGCCTGTTGCGATATAACAAAAATCGTCTTTTCCGCAAGCGACGGAAAGCGTACCCAAAATATCGTCTGCTTCAAAGCCCGCCTTTTCGACAACCGCAAAGCCCAAATAACCCAAAAGTTCTTTCAACGTCGGAAATTGCTCTGTAAGTTCCGACGGTGCGGGTTTTCGTGTTCCTTTATATGCATCATACATTTCGTGACGGAAAGTGGGATGTTTAACATCAAACGCAACGGCAACGGAATCGGGTTCATATTCGTCAAGCATACCCAAAAGTATGTTCATAAACCCGAAAATACCGTTAGTGAATTTCCCGTCTTTTGTTGTAAGCATACGCACACCGTAAAATGCACGATTCAAAATTGAGTTTCCGTCGATTACAAGTAATTTCATAAATACCTCACAAATTGAGAGTTTCAAGTGTTACAAAATAATATCCGTTCTGCGACAGGTAGCCGTCTTCGTTAAGTGCCCTGAGGCTACCCAATGCGGCGGCATTTGTATGATTGCCCGGAATATTGACTTTAATTCCCGTTGCTTCGGATATATATTTATCAAGACCGTAAAGTTCCGCCGTACCACCGCAAAGGAATATGCCGTCGTCGGTAATATCTTTTACCAATTCGGGCGGTGTGACTTCCAAAACGCCTGTTATTGCCGAGCATATTTCATCAATGCAGTCACGTATTGCGTAGTTGATTTCCTGTGCGGTAACTTCGAAAAACAAGGGCATACCGTCGGTCATATCCTTGCCCTTTGTGATGGCGGCGATTGTTTCCTCACGCATTTTCGCACCGCCGAGAATGTGCTTCAGTTCCCTTGCGGTAAGCCTTCCGACGGCTACGCCACGATTGGCTTTTAAATATGTTTTTATTATTTTATCCATATTGTTGCCACCGACAGGCACGGTTTTCGCAACCGCAATGCTCCCCATAGTTACAACGGCAACGCCTGTTGTCCCCGCACCGATGTTGACAATCATCGTTCCGTAAGGTTTGTCAAGCATAACGCCGATACCCAAAGCGGTTGCCAAAGGCTCCTCGATAAGGGTAGCCCTGCCGGCACCGGCACGAAGTATGCAACCCAAAACATTACGTTTTTCAAGGTTTGTTACTCCGGCGGGAACGGTAGCGACAACAGTCGGTTTAAATATTTTGTTTTTACAGATTCTTTCAAGAAACGTTCTTAAAAGTTTTTCACTGCTTTCAAGTTCGGAAACACCGCCACTCAAAAGCGGTCTGACAAGTTTAACGGCATCGGGACATCTGCCTGTCATTTCGGCGGCTTTTGTTCCCGCCTCAAGAACCTTGCCCGTGCTTCTTTCAAGTGCCACAACAGCGGGTTCGCAAAGAACAACGCCCTTACCCTCAACCGCAGCGGTCACATAGCCCGTTCCTATATCAAGACCGATTTTCAAACCTACCATCGTCACACCACGCATTCATAATAATCTTAAACAATTATACACCCACGGCACATTTTTGTAAATATAAAAAACATATTTGAAGTGCCTATTTAAACCCATTTAAATCATATTCGGCGAAAAATCCGAAGCACTTTACAAATAATGTCTTTTATTGTAAAATAGAACAGACAAGACAATCAACCCACAATATTTTTTCGGGTCACACCTGAATTTCGGGAGAGAAATTTGATGGCAGGCGTAAAAAACTCAAAACTCAAACTACTTTATCTTGCGGAAATTTTCGAAAAGAAAACCGACGAGAACAATTACATAACCGCAACGCAAATTTGCGATGAACTCGCAAAACGCAATATACCGTCGGAAAGAAAATCGATCTATAAAGATATCGAAGTTTTAAGAGAATACGGTTACGACATTATTCACACCGGTACAAGAAGCGGAGGCGGTTATTTCCTCGGTGAGCGAAAATTTCAACTTGCGGAAATACGGCTTCTTTCGGATGCGGTTCAAGCGGCAAACTTCATCTCACAAAACAAAACGAACGAACTTGTTGCGAAAATCGAAAGTTTTGCAAGCGAAAAACAGGCAAAAATGCTTCATTCTCAAGTTTATGTCGACAACAGACCGAAAACAAAAAACGAAGCGATTTACTATGCCGTGCATAACCTTAACGAAGCAATTACGCAAGGTGTTAAAGTCACCGTTACATACACACGCAGAAAAATCACCGATGAGTTTAAAACATCAAGCGAAGACAAGACTTACACCGTAAGCCCCTATGCGCTTATTTGGTCAGACGACCATTATTACCTTGTGTGCAACAACGAAAAATACGATAATCTTATGCACCTTCGTGTTGAAAAAATCAAGAGTTACAAACTCACCGATATGCCCGCAAGGCATTTTTCGGAAGTTTCCGATTACAAAACGTGTTTCGATTCCGCCGACTACGCCTCCAAACTTTTTAATATGTACAGCGGTGAACCGAAACCCATTGAACTTGCATGTAAAAACGACCTTTTGGAGCCTATGCTTGACCGTTTCGGCGAAAAGGTTCGAATTCAAAAACTCGACAACGAGCATTTTCTTTTAAGAACAAACGCCGCCGTCAGCGACGGTCTTGCCGCATGGATATTGCAGTTCGGCGGTCGTGTTAAGGTGCGAATGCCGAATGATTTGATATATGCCGTGAAGAAGAAAGCGGAAGAAACTCTTGATAATTATAAATAATATGAAAACCGAGGCACGATGGCGTTCCTCGGTTTTCGTATTATTTCCGCATTTTACTTTTCAAGTTTGTTGTAATTTCCCTTTTCGGAATCGAAAACGAACTCGCCGTTTTCCGAAAAAGCAAGTTTCACATCGACGCTGTCACCGTTCTTTTCATAAACATCGACATAATAAATCTGCGTTCCGTCGGAGGTTTCGGTTCCTCTGCCGTTCACAACAAAAACATACTCGTTAACACCTTTTGAAAGACCGAGTTTTGCGATATCGTATTCGGCAAAGCGTTTTCGCATAAGGGCGTTGTTGCCTTTGTGATATTGGAATGTTATTTCGGGGTCATCGGGAATTGTCGACGCCGTTGTGCCGGAAGATGCGTTTGAAGTTTCGGTTCCGACGGCACCCGCATTGAGAGGAACATATTTCATTTGAGTTTTGCTATAGACATAGCAGGAATCCCCGACGATCATAAAAGTACCTTCGGCTGTTTCGGAATCCTCACCGAACGCCTCGACCTTACAACCGTCGGCGTTGTTGTATTTTGTGGCACTCAGTTTCAATGTATATTCGCTTATTTCGTTCTTCAAACCGAGTTTTTCGGAGCCGAACGCACCGAGAAGTATTTTTGCGGCATCTTCGGTGAGGGAAATTGAACCGGCGCTGTTTTCGATATCGATATGAGAATCGGCGGTTTCAAGGGCTTTTCCGTCATCTTCGGTGCCCGAACCCTTGCACGAAGCCAAAGAAAGAACGAATATTAAAGACAAAAACAAAGATATATATTTTTTCATATCAACACTCCGATACAGATAACGCTTTTAATTACTTATAAATATACCCTTTTCGGAGCGTTTTGTCAACCGCACACCGTTCATCTTTTGAGCCTTACCTTTTCAACGCTTCACGTTTATATTTTTCACGTGTTGCGATACCGCCTCTTATGTGCCTTTCCTCTTTATTGACATCAAGCACCTTTCTTACCTCCGAAAAAAGTTGAGGATTTATTCTCCGCAATCTCTTAGTCACATCGCTGTGAACAGTCGATTTTGAGATACCGAATTTTTTGGCGGTCGCCCTTACGGTTGACTTGCTTTCTATTATGTAACGGCCGAGCGATTCCGCACGTTGTTCGTAATCGTAATTCATATATGTACTCCCTTCCGAACGAGTTCTATACCAATATATGAATTATCTTTACCTCAATATTACTTAATGGGATGTAAAAAAAGCGCAGACCGCATAAAACGGTATAGTACGAAGGGGTTTTTACAGGAAACAGAACTGTAAGAACCCCTTAACTGATTTTAAAAAAACAACAAATATAAACAATAAATGTTTTATGC
>CAYPAB010000060.1:0-10068 GCA_964408605.1 uncultured Eubacteriales bacterium | reverse complement strand
TACAATATCTTGTGATTTAGTCAAGTAAAAAAACTTTATAACGGAGGCTCACGGCAATGATGAACTATATTTGGCCTTTGATGATAGCGTTTTCGTTTCTTTGCGCCGTTGCTACCGGTAATATGGGCAATCTTTCTTCGGCCGTAATCGCAAGCGGAACGGATGCCGTATCGCTTGCGATAAAACTGTTGGGAATAATATGTCTTTGGAACGGTCTTATTCAAATAGCCGAAAAAAGCGGGTTGACAAAAACGCTTTCGAAACTGTTGTCACCTGTTTTGAAATTATTGTTTCCGACCTTAAAAGACGAAGAAGCAAAACAGACAATCGCAATGAACATCACCGCAAACATACTCGGCTTGGACAATGCCGCAACACCGTTGGGGCTAAAGGCAATGAAACGCTTAAGCGAACTTAACAACAACCCCCTAACAGCCGACGACAACACCGTTCGTTTTGTCGTCATTAACACGGCATCGTTACACCTTATATCAACCACGGTTGCACTTTTGCGACAGGAATACGGCAGTACATCGCCCACCGAAATACTGTTCCCGACATTACTCACTTCATTCACGGCATTAAGTTGCGGTTTGATTATGACTTCGGTTTTGAAAAGGGTGTTCAAATGAGCAAAATAAGTGATTTTTTGATCCCGTCGGTCGTTATGCTGATGATATTTCACGGTGCTTTTAAAGGCGTTGATATCTTTGCCGAGTTTTTAAAAGGTGCCAAAAACGGTTTTAAAATCGTTTTAAACATAACGCCGTCGCTTATCGCATTGATTCTTGCGATAGATATGTTAAAAGCCTCCGGCGGTTTGGATATTCTTTGCGGTATTTTGTCGCCGGTCGCAAATTTTTTGGGAATCCCCGATGAAATAACACCGCTTACCGTACTTTCGCCGATATCGGGAAGCGGTTCTTTGGGAATGTTCGAAACCGTTTTGAAAGACAACGGCCCCGACAGTTTCATCGGCAGATGTGCCTCTGTTATGATGGGGTCGACCGAAACCACATTTTACACAATGACGGTTTACTACGGCTCGGTGGGAATTAAAAAAACACGACACACATTGCCTTGTGCATTGTGTGCCGATTTTACAAGTTTTATTCTTTCACCCAAGATAGTGAAATTGTTTTTCGAAAATTAACAAAACATCGCCGCAAAGCGTGAATCGGAGTGCATTGAATATGCTTCGTTATCCGCACCGACTATAATATGATCCGCCAAAACGAAACCTAACTTTCTAAACATAACGCAAATTGCTCTTGTTGAATCAATGTCGCTGCACGACGGCTCACACGTGCCGTTCGGGTGATTATGTGTGATCACCGCTGACACGGCGTCGCAATCAATAGCCGACTGAACGGCTTTTCTGACGTCAAGCGGTGTTGAATTTTCGTTACCTTCGGAAATCACGATTTCCTTTTTCAAATGCATTGCACTGTCGAAACAAAACATAACCGCCTTTTCGGTATTTTGATTAAAAAGCACCGAAACAGCAAGTTTTTTGAAATCTTCCTCCGTTTTGTAAACACATTTTCTATTCGGTTTGCACCGTGTGGTGCGTGAGAACATCTCACCCGCCGTTAACAAAAGCACCGCCGTGTTTTCGCCGACTCCTTTGACTTTTTTAAGGCGGTTCATATCAGCCCTCAGCACACCGTTTAAAGAACCGAATTCGGAAATAAGCCGATGTGCGAGTTCGTTTGTGTCTGCCTGCGGAATCGAATAAAACAAAAGCAACTCAAGAAGTTTGTGATCTTCAAGGTGTGAAAAGCCGTTTTTGACAACGCCCTCTTTAACACGTTTTCTGTGCCCGTTGTGGACATTTCCCTCAAGTATTTTTTTGTCCATTTCGAACCGATTAAATACCTTGTACCGCTTGTTTGAGAGTTTCGGCCATATCGGTTTTTTCCCAAGCGACGTCTAAATCGATTCTGCCCATGTGACCGTAAGCGGCAAGTTGCCTGTATTGAGGCTTTCTCAATTGAAGTTTATCTATTATTGCGGCGGGACGTAAATCGAAATATTTGTTTACGAGATTTTCAAGTTCAAAGTCGGATATTTTGCCCGTGCCGAAAGTATCAACACGAACGGAAAGTGGATGTGCCACACCTATGGCGTAAGCAAGTTGGATTTCGCATTTTTCGGCAAGACCCGCCGCTACGATGTTTTTGGCAACATAACGTGATGCGTAAGCGGCACTTCTGTCAACCTTTGTGGGGTCTTTGCCTGAAAACGCACCGCCACCGTGACGGGAATAACCACCGTATGTATCAACGATAATTTTTCTGCCGGTAAGACCGCTGTCGCCGACAGGCCCGCCTACAACGAAATTGCCGGTGGGGTTAACATAGAATTTTGTGTTTTCGTCAAGATATTTTTCGGGAATGACGGGTTTGATAACATGCTCGATAATATCCTTGCGAAGAATGTTTATATCCATCGGGTCATGCTGTGACGAAACAACAACAGCCTCAACTCTTACGGGGGTGTCATCGTCGCCGTATTCAACGGTAACCTGACTTTTTCCGTCGGGGCGGAGGTATTTCAATGTGCCGTTCTTTCTTACCTCGGTGAGTTTAAACGCCAATTTATGAGCGAGTGAAATCGGCAAGGGCATAAGTTCTTCGGTGTCGTTACACGCAAAGCCGAACATCATACCTTGGTCACCGGCACCGTTAAGGTTATAAGCGTCTTCTTCGCCGCCTTTAAGTTCGAACGATTTGTCAACGCCCATTGCAATATCGGGTGATTGTTTGTCAAGAGTTGTGAAAACGGCACAACTGTTGCCGTCGAAACCGCATTCGGGATTATCGAAACCTATATCGCAAACAACCTTACGCACTATGGCGGGGATGTCGACCTGAGCGTTTGTCGTGATTTCGCCCATAACCATAACCATACCCGTGGTGCAGGTTGTTTCACAGGCAACACGTGACATACTGTCTTGCTCCAGCATGGCATCAAGAATCGCATCGGAAACCTGATCGCAAACTTTATCGGGATGACCTTCCGTTACGGATTCGGACGTAAAAAATCTTCTGGACATAATATAACAGCCTCCAAAACAGAGTAAAATATCTTTTTTCATAATACAACATATTGTGTTTATTGTCAAGTTGTGTCGAGCCGAAACAACTTGTTTAACAAATTTTTAATATTGCAAAATCAAAGGATTCCCCGTGCAAACCGATGCACGAAAAACCCTTTTCCCGAAATTGCAATTTTAATAACTTTTCAGGTTAAAAGCACCGTATCGGTGACTACTCCAAACCGATGCTTACGGACAGCGCCCGATCGATTTTCGTCATATCCGTTTCGGGCAGATTGCCCATTTTTTCACGCAGTCTTTTTTTATCGAGAGTTCTTATTTGTTCAAGAAGAACAACCGAATCCTTAGACAGACCGCAAACCGCCGCATCGACGCTGATATGAGTCGGCAGTTTTGTTTTAAACTGTTGGCTTGTAATCGCCGCCGCTATCACGGTCGGGCTGTATTTGTTGCCGACGTTATTTTGAACTATAAGTACCGGACGTGTTCCGCCTTGTTCCGACCCGACGACCGGACTCAAATCGGCATAGTATATATCCCCTCGTTTGATATTCAAATTATCACTCTCCGATATGAAATTTACAACCTTATTTTTGCCAATAGGAGTAAAAATAATCACATCGACGGATTTTTTTGAAAACACCCGTCAGTACAGTATATACACATTTTGTCCGACGGTTAATAAAGGGATTTATATTTGAACGGAGGTTTACTGTGTGATGGGTGCCGTGTTCAAGCCCAAACCTTTCAAGGTAAACTCAGTATCGGAATCCGAAACGCAATAAACAATAAGTTTGTCGTTATGGTCTTGGAATGTCGTTATGCCGTTGAACTCGGTTTTTTCATCCCTGACCGTGAGTTTCGTGAGTGAGGTACAGTAAGCAAAACAATACTGACCGACGCTTTTGCAACCTTTTTTGATATCGAGCGTTTCAAGTGACGTGCAACCTTCGAAAGCGGATGTTCCTATACTGCTTGTAACGGGGAGGTTGACATTCTTGAGTTTTTCGCAATGTTTAAAAGCCGCAATGCCGATGGTAACGTCGGATTTTTGGTCTTTGAATATTACGTTGGTAAGATTTTTACAGTCTTGGAACGCACAGTTACCGATGGATCTTACGGTTTCGGGAATTTGAATTGAAGTTATTTTTGAACCTTTAAAGCAATTATCCCCGATGCCGACTACGGTTTTGCCTTGAATTTTACTCGGCATAACAACAACCGTACTGTTTCCGTAATAGCCCGTAACGATGCCGTTCGAATTGATTTCGTATTCACTCATTTCGCCGTCGGACTCGGTCGTGCTCGGTGGAGTGTCGAAAACATAAGTATTGTCGTAAGACTGTTGGCTATTCGGCGTTTGTTGGGTGTTTTGCGTAAACTTGTTCGGATCGATTATGTTGCCGTTTTGGTCAACATAAACTATCGAAGTCATATTATTGTAGTTAGGAACTAAAACTTGGCTTACACCGACGGGCAAAGTTGTCGAAACATCCGTGGCACTTGTGTCCGTAGCGGTGGCAAGGTTGCTCGCAATCATATTAAGATCGACCCACGAGTCCGTTCCGGCGGGGGTATTGGCGAGAGTTGTCGGTTGCAAAGTATACAACGTGTCTGATGTTTGCTCTTTGTCGCCCTTTTTCTCGTTGTAGATGCCGACAACGAGAATCGTCGCCATCAACAGAATTGCCGCACCGAAAGCGACAATGATTTTTACGGTTTTGTTCATATATGTACCTCACGAAAGCATACTGACTTATTTTGTTTCATTATACAATAGAAAAACAAAAAAGTACATACCAAATTTTTACTATTTCGTTAATTTTTGCTTACGCCCGATTACAAACATTGTTTTTTTAATTGTTTTTTCAAAGGTATTGTGTTAGAATTGAAAAAAAGCGGAAATGAGGTCTTGAAATGCTGAAATCATGGTATAAAGAAATGTCGGTTTATCAAGTTTGGCCCCGTTCGTTCTGTGACGGCGACGGTGACGGAATAGGTGATCTTAAAGGTGTTCTTTCAAAACTTGATTATATAAAAAGCATTGGTGTCGATGCGATTTGGTTTTCGCCTCTTTACAAATCACCTCAAAAAGATTACGGTTACGATATTGCCGATTACCGAAGCATTCAGCCGGAATACGGCACTCTTGACGATTTCAAACTTGTTCTCGACGAGGCTCACAAAAGAGGTTTAAAGGTCATTATGGATCTCGTTGTAAATCACACGTCGGATCAGCACGAATGGTTCAAAAAAAGCATTGAAGAACCCGACTCGGAATACCACAACTACTATCATTGGTACAAGGGAAAGGGAAAACGCCGGCCAAACAACTGGATGTCAACCTTTGCGGGCCCCGCTTGGGAATACAACGAAAAACTCGATGAATATTATCTTCATCTTTTTGCCGTTGAACAGCCCGACCTTAATATGGATAATCCGAAAGTGCGTGAAGAAGTTAAAGACATTATGAGATTTTGGCTCGATATGGGTGTTGACGGTTTTCGTGAAGACGTTATAACATTCATTTCGAAAAAAGAGGGTCTGCCGTCAAGCCCGTATTGGTTCCCCGTTGCAACGGGAATTGAGAATTATATGCACGGCCCCCACCTCGACGAATATCTTGCGGAATTCAAAAACGATGTTCTTTCTGAATACGACTGCATGACCGTCGGCGAAGCACCGATGATGACCACGAAAAATGCCTTAAAGCACATCACGGAGGGCCCGAATCAACATTTGAATATGATGTTCCATTTTGAGCATATGGCCGCCGACTGTCTTTTTTACAGTTGGTTTAAGACAAAATTCAATTTGAAAAAGTTGAAAAAAGTTTTTTCACATTGGCAAAACGACCTTTACGGAAAAGCGTGGAACGCCCTTTACCTTGAAAATCACGACCAACCACGTGTAATAAACCGCTACGGAAGTTTGAAATACCGTGTTGAAAGTGCAAAAATGCTTGCCGTTACATACATTTGCCAATGCGGAACACCTTTTATATATCAAGGTCAGGAAATCGGTATGTTGAACTATCCTTTCACGGATATTAACGAATACACCGATGTTTCCACCAAAAACAACTACGGTGTCGCAAAAGCGATTTTGGGCGAAAAGCGAGCCCTTAAACTCGCAAATTACGCATCACGAGATAACGCAAGAACGGTTGTTCAATGGAGTGCCGAAAAAAATGCGGGATTCACCACCGCAGACAAACCGTGGTTTGCCGTTAACCCGAATTACAAAGAAATCAACGTCGAAGATGCACAAAACGACCCCGACAGCATTCTTAATTTTTACCGTACACTTTTGAAATTCCGAAAAGAAAACGAAATCGTTATTTACGGCGACTACAAAGAGCATTATAAAAGAAGCAAAAAACTTTACGTTTACGAACGCAACTATGAGGGTAAACGCCTGTTGGTTATCAACTCGTTCTCGGAAACACCCGTAAAATTCAAATCACCCGACGGGTTCGACCTTTCAAAAGGCAAATGCGTTCTTTCAAACTACAAAAACGCCGAAGTTGCTGACAACGGTTTTATTACAAAACCTTACGAAACAAGAGTATATCTGTTTGATTAAGACCCAACGGCACCGCCCGACAGTTTTTCGCTGTCGGGCGGTTTCTTTTGGAGTTTATTTAATATTTTTAACTTCTCAACCGTTAACCGCTTTCGCCGTTTCGTTTTGAAGTTTCATAAAGTCGACTTTACCGTAAGGTGTTTTCGGCAACTCGCTGACAAATTCGTATTTATAAGGAACGCTGTGATGTGCAAGATTCTTTTTGCAATGTTGACGGATTTTATCCTGCACGAACGTGTTACCTTTATATTCTTTATCAAGCACAACATACGCCTTCGCGACTTCTTTTTTATAAGGATGAGGCATTGCGACCACAGCACATTTCACAACTTCGGGAATTTCTTCGATGACCTTTTCGATTTGTGTGGGATAAACATTGTAGCCGGATGAAATAATAAGCCTTTTTATGCGAAGTTTGTAGGTAACGAAACCTTCTTCGTCAATAGCGGCCATATCGCCCGTATGAAGCCAAACTTTGCCATCCTCGTGCCTGCGCAGAGTTTTGACGGTTTCCATCTCGTTATTTCTGTAACCTATCATCACCGTCGGACCGCTTACGCAAAGTTCCCCTTCTTCGCCGACGGGCAAAACATCGGTTGTATCGGGTGTTACAACACACATTTCGTTACCGATGAGGGGTTTACCTATCGTACCCGATTTGTAACCGTCATAAACCGAAAGGCTGAGTGCCGCAAGGCCCTCTGTCATGCCGTAGCCTTCGCAAATGCGAACATCGGAATTGTGCGATTCAAGGAAATCGTTAACCTTGCTTTCCAACGGTTTCGGCAAAGTGTCACCGCCACTGACGGCATATTTCAAAAATGAGAAGTCGAAATCTTCAAGACCTTCGGCATTGACCATTGCCTCGTAAAGAGTGGGAACGCCGAAAAGCATTGTGGGTTTGTATTTTTTGATGATATTTCCGAATTTTTTCGAATTGAATGACGGAATCAGCACCGAACACGCACCGAAGCAGAACGAAACGTGAACGCAAACGCCGAGACCGAATCCGTGGAATATGGGCAATATGGCAAGAATTTTGTCACCGACGCTTACATCGTGCAAAGTTATTATGGCTTGCATGCCGAAAGCGTTGAAATTCCTGTTTGAAAGCATTATATCCTTAGGTGTACCCGTTGTGCCGCCACTGTGAAGAATGATTGCAACTTCTTCGTTTTCACTGCCTGTGGGTTTATACTCTTTCACACGTGAATGTGCCTGTTTGATAAACTTTTTCCAAGTGATATATCTGCCGTCGTTTTCAGGATAAGAATGTTTGTTTTTGTTGGTGAGCGAATACGCCAATTTCATAAACGTCGGCATTGTTTCACCTGCCGAAGCGACAATTACTTTTCTGACGTGCGTTTCATCGATTATCGCATTGATTTTTCGGCAACACAAATCAACAGCAAGCAAAAATCTGCTGTCGGCGGAGTTAAGGTAGTTTTTGATTTCTTCCTGTGCGGAAAGCGGATGGATTATGTTGCAAACGGCACCGATCCTGTTCAAAGCATAAATACTTATAACCGCTTCGGGGGTATTCGGCATAAGAATCGTAACGATATCGCCTTTTCTGACACCCAAGTCGAAATAAGCATTTGAAACGTCTTTTATACGCTCCGTAAGTTGTTGGTACGTGCATTTTGAACCGTAGTATTCGTACGCCAATGCATCGGGGTGGCTTTTTGCCGATATTTTCACCATTCCGAACATGGATACATCGGGAATGTCGAAGCCGTATTCACTTTCGCTGTTAATATATGCGTAAAGCGGATTTTTTTCGACGGGATATTTGTTGTTTAAAACCTCCATTTGCCTTTACCCGCAGTCATTTTACTGCTTACCCTTTCTCTGAGTTTATTGTTTTCTTCCGTCAGGTCGTCGCCTGTTATATACACAGGCTCGTGAAAAATAATTTCCAATCTGCCTTGAAACGGGATGTAACTTCCGTTGATTGAAAACGGGACTATCGGACAACCGGTATCTTTCGCCATTTTAACGGCACCGATTTTAAACGGCAACAAATCAACGCCTTCGGGTTTGATAATTGTCGCCTCCGGAAAGATCCCGATTACCTCGCCGTCGGTCAAATACTGTTTAGCCGAAACCAAAGCATCATGGTCTTTGCGTTGACGGTGAACGGGAATTATACCGCAATTGGTCATAAACCAATTCGTGAATTTGTATTTGAATATTTCGTATTTTGCAAGAAAATGAACACATCTTCTTGTGGCAATGGCGACAGTCAGGCAATCAAGAACAAATTTGTGATTACCCGCAAGCACAACAGCGCCTGTTTTCGGAATATTCTCTTTGCCTATTACCCTCGGACGGAATATTCCGCGAAAAAGCACGACACCCAAGGGCCTTACAAATCTGTAAAGGAACGGTGAATTCAACTGTTTCATATATGCACTCCCGCAATGTTATTTCTTTTTGTTCACATCGGATAAAAATTTAACCCCGACTATTGTCACCGCAACCGCCGCCGCGATAAACGCAATTTGTTTTTTGCTGTCGGGTTTTGAGTTTCCCGCTTTTGAGGTGATTTTTTCAACAAGATCGTCGATATGTTCGTCATCAAATGTAATTCTGTTTATAAGTCTTGCATATTCATCGGTATAGTAGTTATTCGAAGTCACTGTCATCCCACCTTTCAATCTCCCTTTTCAAAAGTTCCCTGCCCTTTTGCAGTCTTTTTCTTACGGCATCGGGAGAAACGCCGATAATGTTTGATATCTCTTTCGATGTGTATCCCTCAATATAATGGAGGGTCATTACGATTTTATATTTCACGGGCAATGCGAGTATCGACTCGAAAACCTGCGTATCCTCATCTTCAATACCGATACTGTTCAATTCTTCAAAATCGACCGTCTTTCGCCGTTTTCGAAGAAGGACCATATTTTTGCTTATATTGGTAGCAACTTTTATAAGCCACGCTTTTTCATGCTCGGCACTTTCAAACTCAGGAGATTTCGTTAAATATTTCAAAAACGTATCTTGAAGTGCGTCTTCCGTATCGGCGCGGTTACAAAGAATACAGTAACATATTCTGAACAGCATACCGCTGTAATTTTCGATAAGGCTTTTTACGTAATCGTTAGTAAATTGTTTCATACTATCGGACATAAAATCACCTCTACACTACTAAAACAATTATATACACCTTTTTGTGAATTAAAGTTGTGAACAAATTGTAAACATTTTTCACATTTTAAAAATCCAAACACAAAATACGCCGAAAGATTAAATTTCCGGTGCATTGTGTTTGACTCCCGTCTTAATTATCCGAAACCGAGCATTTTCGCACTTGCAAAAGGTTGATTTTCTTGTATACAAACGCTATAATATAAGTGTAAGAGAAAGCGATATATGAGGAATTTCTCGGTTCCGAAACTTTTCAAAAACCTTGTATACGA
>CAYPAB010000059.1:0-10225 GCA_964408605.1 uncultured Eubacteriales bacterium | reverse complement strand
CGACGAAATACAGGCAAATCTCTTGATTTCTCAAAAACAGAGGTTAATTATTCACATATCCGACAGAAAACGAACATTGTTCCGGAGGGATTTTTTATGCGATTGGATAAATATTTAAAAGTATCGCGAATCATAAAAAGGCGCACGGTTGCCAACGAGGTTTGCGATGCGAAACACGTGGAAGTTAACGGCAAGGTCGCACGTGCCTCTTACGAAGTTAAAGAGGGCGACGTCATTGCAATTCAAATGGGTCAAAATCTTACGAAATATAAGGTTAAATCCGTGAACGAATATGCAAAAAAAGACGAGGCCTCGGATATGTATGAGGTTATTGTATAAAATAGATATCGAGTCGAATTTTGACTATATTGTCAATATATTGTTACCTAATTTTTAAAAACTGTTGAATTTGCATAAAAACTATTGACAATTGTGCTTTTCGGTGGTACTATTTAATTGAAAAAAGAATAAACCACAGAAAGGGATGTTTTTATGAACATTAATATCGTCGGTCGTAAGTGTAACCCACGCGATGACTTTCGCCTGCGTGCAGAAAAGCGTCTCGGCAAAGTTGAAAAATTCTTCGGTGAGGAAACTTCCGCAAAAATTACCGTAACCGTTGAAAAAACTTGCCATATTGTGGAGGTGACGGTCACCAAAAGCGGAATGATTTTCCGTGCGGAGGAACGTGCGGAACAAATGGAAGATGCGCTTGATACTTGTGTGGATTCGATTATCAGGCAAATTCGCAAAAACAAAACTCGTCTTGACAAAAAACTTCACGCAACCGTTTTTGATGATTTTTCGGATACCGTTGAAGAAGAAACTGATTTTGACATCATAAGGGAAAAAACCGTTTCACTCAAACCGCAAAGCGTGGAGGAGGCTATTCTTCAAATGAATTTGTTGGGGCATAGGTTCTATATGTTCCTCAATGCCGATACCGATGAAATAAACGTTGTGTACAAGCGCAACGCAACAGGTTACGGGCTTATTGCTCCGGACAGCGACAAGTAATGTTTGATGTTTAAAAATACAAACAAGGGTCTTACAGGTGTTTCCTGTAAGGCCCTAACTTATTTATTGAAAAATTGGGGGAATGGCTTAATGTTTCACACATTCGGAAATTTCTTGTTTGCAAAATCGTGATAATCGGTCTGTAAGAGGCATTTCGGTCATACGAAGTTTGGCGTAACCGCAGGGATAGAGTGCTTTTGATTTTTCGTCGCCGATAGGCATGCAAGTGTTTTGTTGCCGTTACCGTTGCACGGTGACATCTGCTCCAAACAGTTCCTCGGTTGAAACGTCGGAGAAATATTCTTTGGCGGCGTTTTTGCAAAACTCTTTTTGTTCTTCAAGATATTTCTGTTCGGAGTTGAAAAGTTTTTGTTGCAAATACCACGGAAATTTTGCCTTGATGTCGGAAACGTAAAGCGAACCGTCACCGGGTACCCAATACTCAACAAGTTTGTAATGACCGTGTAAATCCCTGCATTTGACGGTAATTGCGGTCGGTGTATAGGAAGCCGTTTCAAGGTTTATTTTGCCGTTTTCACAACTGAATTCATTATACAGTACCCACATATATACGGTTGTTTCATTTCCGGATTTTTTAACTCCGACTTCTTTGTGACTTGCAACAACGAAATTGCTGCCCGTATACTCGCTCCGGTGGAATTCCGCAATCTCTCCGTCGATAAACAGCGAAAGATCATCGGAAACGCTTTGCGGATTTGTAAGAAAGCAAACAGCCGTTATGACGCTCAACACAAGAGCGATTGTTACAATCCAAAAGGCAGGTTTCTTATAATTCAATACGGATTTCACCCTATCCTTTACACCGACTTCACCGAAGGCAAGAGGACACGCCGCTACGGTGCGCCTGTTGACACTGCATGATAAAAGAGTTTGCGAATAGTTCGCTTTTTGTTCATCGCTCAATCGTTCGACAACCTTTTCATCGCAGGCAAGTTCTATATCTCGGCAAAGGAGTGTAAAGGCAATCCACATTAAAGGATTAAACCAATGTAGTGTGAGTACAAGAAAACCGAAAGGCTTCCACCAATGGTCTTTTCGTTGGATATGCGCTTGTTCGTGTGCGATGACGTTTTCGAGGTCTTGATCGCTTAAGGAAAAGGGGATATATATTTTGGGCTTCATAACACCCAAAACAAACGGTGAAGAAATATTTTCGCTTTGATATATATTGTCATGGAGTAAAACCGCGGTGCTGACTTTTTTCTTTAATCGCACAAAACTCGATACACTGTATATTGAAAGTGCGATGATGCCCGTGAGCCATAGTCCTGCCAAATACGGCATAATGAATTGGAAAAAGTTAAGGCTTTTTTCCGTTTGGAATGTTATCGTTGCTTCACCGATAATAGGGTTGATAACATCATCAATGATCGGCACACCCGAATCTATTGCAGGCGTATTCAGAACCACTTCGGGATTTATCGTTTGAGAACTCGGCATTAAACTCAAAGCACTTTCTATTGAGAACGGGCAAATGAGTCGTACGGCAACTATTCCCCAAAGTACAACATTTATCCATTTCGGGGCTTTTTTTAGTAATACCCTCAACAGCAACACAGCAAGAACTATCCAACTTGCCGATATGCTCATATTTAAAATATTTAAGAAGAACTCACTCATTTTGATTCTCCTTTCTTGAAGCGGTCAATCATTTCCTGAACCGCATCAATTTCAGCATCGGAGATTTTTTGATGTTTCGTGAATGCCGCAATAAACGCCGGCAACGAGCCTTCGAAAGTTTTTTTGAGCATTTCGTTAATTTCGGCGGCTTGAATATCATCTTTGCTGACAAGCGACGTGACAACGGTGTTTTCGTTTTTTAAAACTCCACGTTCGGAAAGTCTTTTGATAACAGTATAAGTTGTTGTGGGTTTCCAACCTAACTGTTCTTTGCAAAGTTCAACAAGTTTACTGCTTTTTATGGGTTCATTTTCCCATAAAATCAAGCAAAAACGGTATTCACTTTCAAATACTTTCGGTGTGTCCACTATAAAAACTCCTTTCTCTAATTCGTTAGAGTACATATTCACTCTAACAGGTTAGAGCGGGTTTGTCAAGTGTTTTCAGAATATTTAAAATAAAAAAGTGAAAATATTTTGAAAATAGAAGATATACCGAAACCGGCTGTAAAAAACTTACTCATTTTTTACAGCCGGTTAAATAATAATTATATTTTATCAAGGAATAACATTTCCGGCGCTTGAAAAGATATCATACCATTCAAGTCGTGTGAGGTTGATATCCGATGCGGCGGCACATTCCAGAAGTCTTTTCGGGTTCATTGTTCCGGTCAAAGGTTGCATTTTTGCGGGATGGCGAAGAATCCACGCAATAACGATTGTGTTTTTCGAAACGCCGTATTTGTCGGCGATTTCCTGAAGTTTTGCATTGATTTCGGGGAAATCGGGATTATCGACGTAGACTCCCTCAAAAAATCCGTATTGGAAAGGCGACCATGCCTGTATGGTGATATCTTCATATCTGCAATATTCAAGAACACCGCCGTCACGGTCAATTGCATTGTCTTCACGCATATTAACATAAAGACCTTGTTTTACGATGTGGCAATCCGTGATGCTGAACTGAAGTTGATCAACGCATATCGGTTCTTCGCCCAAATATTTTTGTAAAAGGCGCATTTGCATGGGATTTTGGTTCGAAACACCGAAATTCCGTACTTTTCCGCTTTCCTTGAGGATCGCAAAAGCCTCGGCGACTTCTTCCGGCTCGTAAAGAGTGTCGGGTCTGTGAAGCAAAAGAAAATCAAGATAGTCGGTTTTCAGCCTTTTAAGACAGCCCTCGGTCGATTCGATGATGTGTTCTTTCGAAAAATCAAACATGGATTTTCCGGGACAAATACCGCATTTCGACTGCAAAAAAATCTTTTCACGAATATCGTCATTCATACCGATTGCTTCGGCAAAAACTTCTTCGCTTTTTCCACCGCCGTAAAGGTCGGCGTGGTCGAAAAAGTTAAGCCCCGAACCCAAAGCGGTGTCGATTACTTCCGTCGCTTCTTTAACGGTCTTATCCGCCATTCGCATACAGCCGACCGCTATAACGGGTACTTCAACTCCGCTTTTGCCTAATTTCATTGTTTTCATAAAATCATCCCCCGATATTTAATATGTTTCGCATTGTATTCTTGTTTTATTCTTTTTTGTTGTTCCGAGTATTTCCGCATAGCGGAATCTTCCGAACCCCCTAACCGAAACCGTCTCGCCGATTTTGATGTTGTATGAGGTGTTTTCGCAGAGTTTCCCGTCTACGAAAACTTTGGAACCGTCAATTAAAGCGGAACTTTTGCTTCGTGACAATCCGTAAACCGAAGCAACGGCACCGTCAAGCCGAAAAGATGAAACGGTAATCACTTTTTCGGTTGGTTTCGGCATTGCGCCGGCAGGCAATTCGTCGCAACGTGAACAACAGACGCTCGTTCGCCGTACAGATGTCAGGTTATCGATGATGAATTCGGATATCTGTTCAAGGCAAAAAAGATATGCCTTGTTGCCGTCGGTGATTATATCGCCCAATGTTTCACGCTTTATTCCGAGACCCATCAAAGAACCGAGAAAATCACGGTGAGTGAGGTCATCGGAAAATTTGGCTGACAGCGGTTCGATTAAAATGATATCAATAGGCGGTGCCGACGGATAACCGAAATCGTTTTCGTCACCGAAACAGGCTATTTTTCGCTCGGCGCCGTCATATCCGCCACAGAGCGTATAACCGAATTTGACTTCTTCAAAAAGAAGTGTTTGTTCGTGCATATTCAAAAAGTCACTGTAAAAATACGTACCTCGGTTAAGGGCACGGTTGTGCAGTTCTTTGAACCTGTTTTTCAATATTTGCGTTTCGTCAGCCATGATACCCCTCCACTGCTTAAGTATATCATATCTTTTTATGAAAATAAAGTCACAGAAACAATTTTCAAAAATTTCAAAAATTGCTCTGTGACTTTTAAGATGATTATTTTTTCTTTTTACCGCCGAAAAAACCTCGTTTTTCTTCGGGATGAACGGCGCTGTTGCCCATTACTTCGTTGAAATGAAGAAGCGCTTCTTTTTGCTTTTCGTTAAGGTTTTTCGGCACTTCAACGGTGACTCGAATAAGTTGGTCACCACGACGTGAACTGTTAAGTATCGGGATACCCCTGCCTTTAAGTTTGAATACTTGACCGGGTTGTGTGCCGGCGGGAAGTTCGTATTCAACTTGACCGTCAAGCGTCGGAACTCTGAGTTTGTCACCGAGTGTCGCTTGAACATAAGATACTTTCATATCATACCATACATTGTAGCCGTCACGTTCGAAATATGCGTGTGGTTTTATTGAAACGCCGACTCTCAAATCGCCTGCGGGACCGCCGTTAACACCGCGGTTGCCTTCGCCTCGAACCGTAAAAACCTGACCCTCGTCAATACCGGCGGGGATATTGATTTCTTTTTTCTGCGTTTTTCTAATGCGACCGGCACCCTTACATCTTGTGCAGGGGGTGGGGTTGAATGTGCCTTTGCCACCGCAACGCTGACACGTTTTTGATGTACTGATTGTTCCGAAGGGGGTGCGTTGCTGAACATTAACTTGACCTCTGCCGTTACAGTCGGGGCAAGTTTGCGGTTGAGTGCCTTTGGCGGCACCTGAGCCTCCGCATTCGTTACAAAGATCTATGCGCTGAAACTCAACGGTTTTTTTGCATCCCTTTGCCGCTTCTTCCAATGTGAGAATGACACTTGTTTGAATGTCGCTTCCACGCCTTGGGGCATTGGGGTTGGAACGTGAACTGTTGCCGAATCCACCGAAAAATGAACCGAATATGTCGCCCAAGTCAAAGTCCATACCGTCGGAAAATCCGCCGAAACCGCCACCGAAACCGCCTTGACCCGCACCGTATGACGGGTCAACACCGGCAAAACCGAAGCGGTCGTATTTTTCCTTTTTTTCGCTGTCGGAAAGGATTTCGTACGCTTCGTTAACTTCTTTGAATTTTGCCTCGGCATCCTTGTTATCGGGATTTAGGTCGGGATGGTATTTTTTGGCAAGTTGACGGTACGCTTTTTTTATCTCATCGGGTGTTGCGCTCTTTGAAACGCCTAACACTTCGTAATAATCTCGTTTGTCTGCCATAACAGAGTCCTTTCCTTGTATCCGCCGAAGACGGCGCCTCTCCGGAGGTACCGTCTTCGGTTATCTTAAAATAATCAGTCTACATCGGTGAAGGGTGCTTCGGTGTAGCCGTCGCCTTGTGCGTCGCCCGCTGCGGCATTGGGGTCAAAACCTGCGCCTGCGGCATTGGGGTCGAAGCCCTGTGCACCGGCCGCTTTATAGAGTTTTTCGGAAATCTCATAGAATTTTTTGGTGAGTGCTTCCTGTTTCTCTTTGATGAGGTCGATGTTGTCGCCTTTAAGACTTTCTTTGAGTTCGTCTATTTTAGCGTTGATGTCCGTTTTGTCGGCTTCGTCGAATTTGTCGCCGTTTTCGGAAATGAGTTTTTCGCATTCGAATACCATTTGATCGGCGCCGTTGCGAATATCAACTTCTTCTTTACGCTTTTTGTCTTCCTCTGCGAACTGTTCCGCTTCTTTAACGGCACGTTCGATATCGTCTTTGCTCATATTTGAAGATGCGGTGATTGAAATTGACTGTTCCTTGCCTGTTCCGAGGTCTTTTGCGGAAACATGAACGATACCGTTTGCGTCAATATCGAAAGTAACTTCGATTTGAGGAGTACCGCGACGTGCGGGAAGAATGCCGTCAAGGTGGAACATACCGAGAGTTTTGTTATCTTTCGCAAATTCTCTTTCACCTTGAAGAACGTGGATTTCAACCGAAGTTTGGTTATCCGCCGCAGTTGAGAACACCTGACTCTTTTTGGTGGGGATCGTTGTGTTTCTTTCGATTATTTTTGTGCATACGTTACCGAGTGTTTCAATACCGAGTGAAAGGGGAGTAACATCGAGAAGAAGAAGTCCTTCAACGTCACCGCCGAGAACACCCGCTTGAAGCGCTGCGCCGATAGCGACGCATTCGTCGGGGTTGATTCCCTTGAAAGGTTCTTTGCCTGTGTAGGATTTAACGGCATCTTGAACAGCGGGGATTCTTGAAGAACCGCCGACCATAAGGACTTTGTCGATTTCGGAAACGTTAAGACCCGAATCTGATATTGCCTGACGAACGGGAATCATTGTCGATTCGACGAGATCCGCCGTGAGTTCGTTGAATTTTGCACGGGTAAGAGTTGTGTCGAGGTGGAGAGGTCCGCCTGCTTCGGTCATTGTGATAAAGGGCAAGTTGATTGCGGATGAAGTAACACCCGAAAGTTCGATTTTTGCTTTTTCTGCGGCTTCTTTGATTCTTTGCATAGCCGTTTTATCTTTTGAAAGATCCGTGCCGGTTTCTTTTTTGAATTCGGCAACAAGCCAGTTGATGATTCTTTGGTCGAAATCGTCACCGCCCAATCTGTTGTTACCTGCGGTTGCGAGAACTTCCTGAACACCTTCGCCCATTTCGATGATGGAAACATCGAAAGTACCGCCGCCGAGGTCATAAACCATAACCTTTTGGTCTGTTTCTTTATCAATGCCGTATGCGAGTGCCGCTGCGGTGGGCTCGTTGATGATTCTTTTAACTTCGAGACCTGCGATTTTACCTGCGTCTTTTGTTGCCTGACGCTGTGAGTCGGTGAAATATGCGGGCACGGTGATGACCGCTTCCGTAACCTTGTCACCGAGATAACTTTCGGCATCCGCTTTGAGTTTTGAAAGAATCATTGCGGAAATCTGTTGGGGCGTGTATGATTTTCCGTCGATTTCAACTTTGTAGTCGGAACCCATCTGCCTTTTGATGGATGATATTGTTCTTTCGGGGTTCTGGACTGCCTGACGTTTTGCAACTTGACCGACAAGTCTTTCACCCGATTTGCTGAAACCTACAACCGAAGGTGTAGTTCTGTTTCCTTCGACGTTTGCGATAACTACGGGCTCGCCGCCTTCAATAACCGCAACGCATGAGTTTGTTGTACCTAAGTCAATACCTATTGTTTTTGCCATGATAATTACCTCCGTATATAATTGATGTTTATGTCTTACTTAATTTGTAACCTGCACGGTTGCAAATCTGAGGATTCTGTCGCCCATTTTGTAACCTTTTTCGAAAACACCGGCTATTGAGTTTTCGGGAAGGTCGCTGTTTTCAACAGTCATAACCGCACTGTGAATGTTCGGGTCAAATTCCTCTCCGACTTCGCCGAAAGATTCCACTTCAAGGTTTTTGAGAACTTCACCGAGTTGAGTGAGTGTCATTTCAATGCCCTTGCGGTAAATTTCGATGTCATCGGTTTTATTATCATTTGCTCTGTTAAAGTTATCTATAACAGGAAGCAAAAGTTTTAACGTGTTTGCTTTTGAATCGCCGTAGGCGGCTTCCTTTTCACGTTGCGACCGCTTTCGGAAGTTGTCGTATTCGGCGAGCGTGCGAAGATGAGTATCTTTCAAAGCGGCCATTTCCGTGTTGAGTTTTTCAATCTCCGCTTTCAGCGTTTCGATTTCGCCTTTTTTGTCGGCTTTCTTTTTCTTTTGTTTTTGCTCTTTGGAAGTGCTGTCGACTTCTTCGGTATTTTCGATGTTTTTGTTTTCTTCGGTTGCCATTTTTTTGCTCCTTTAGAAATATGTGATATCGGTAATGTTTATTCGTCATCCAGAGTTTCGGTCAAAAGTGTGCCGATAACTCCGGCTAAATATTTGATTGTGGGAATAAGCCGTGCATAATCCAACCTTGTGGGGCCTATGACACCTATCGCACCGCTGTCACGGTCACCGACGGAATATTTCGAAAAAATCGTTGAACTGTTTTTGAGTTCCCGGTAAGCGTTCTCGCTGCCGATTGCGACTGTCAGCGGTTTTTTGTGTGACTCAAGCATATTTTCAAGAGGCGTTCCCTTATGCAAAAACTCCATAAGTTTGAAAGCATCTTCGGAAAGTTCGCTGTGATTGAGAATGTTGTTTTGACCTTTTAAGTGGATATCCGTTGTTTTTACGGCATCGCAAAGATCGGAAACCGCACACAGGAAAGGTGACATTATAAAAACTTTATCGCCGAGAGACGCAACAAGCGTTTGAATAAAGGGTTTGCCGATGTTTGAAACACGTTGACCGTTTAAGTATGTTTGGCAGATGTTGTAAAAGACTTCCGCAACATCCATATTTATTTCGGCATCGCTCCGAACAACGGCGTTTTTCAGTATGCCCGATGTCGCAAGAAGAACTATCATTGCGGTGTGCTTGCTCAAGGGCACAAGTTCAATGCGTTTTATGAACGCCTCGCCGTCGGAGGGCGAAGAAGAAACCGCAACACAGTCGGTAAGCTCAGCCAAAATACTGCCCGCTTTTTCCAAAAGTTTGTCGGGCTCGCCCGAAAATGAACGGAGCCATATTTTGATTCGTTCCTGTTCCTCAACGCCGAGCTCGTAATTTGTCATAAGGTTGTCGACGTAATAACGGTAGCCGGCTTGGGAGGGGATTCTTCCGGCGGATGTGTGAGGTTGCGCAAGAAGACCGAGTTCAACAAGATCCGCCATATCGTTCCTTATGGTTGCGGAGGAAACCGCATTGCCCATTTGTGTGCAAATTGCTTTGGAACCGACCGGCTCGCCCGTGGCGATGAATTGTTCGATAATGATTGCAAGAATGTGTTTTTTGCGTTCGGTAAGTTCTGCCACGGAATCACCTCTTTAGTATATGCGGTTTATTTGTTGTTTAGCACTCGGTTTGGGTGAGTGCTAACTTTGTTAATAATATACCCCCGAAAATATATTTTGTCAACCTTTTTTGAAAAGTTTTTTGTGAATAGTTTGTGAATTAAGTGTTTAAGATTAGGGCAAAAAAATAACTCCGACGGAAAAGTCGGAGTCAAATTTTAATATTGATTATTGCTCAACGGGATAAACGCTGACCTTTTTGCGGTCTCTGCCAAGACGCTCGAAACGAACTTGGCCGTCAACAAGAGCAAAGAGTGTATCATCTTTACCTTTGCCTACGTTAGTACCGGGGTGGATCTTTGTGCCTCTTTGTCTTACGAGGATGTTGCCCGCAAGAACATGCTGACCGTCAGCTCTTTTCGCACCGAGTCTTTTGGATTCGGAATCACGGCCGTTACGGGTAGAACCCATACCTTTTTTATGAGCAAATAACTG
>CAYPAB010000058.1:0-11121 GCA_964408605.1 uncultured Eubacteriales bacterium | reverse complement strand
AATTGCGGAAAATAGTTTTTCAAAACCGTATCGGGTTCGACTCTCGGCACCTTAACCTTGCCGGCCTTAATCGTTTTGCTTACCGGACATTCGCTTCGGCTGTATATCTTGAAAAATCTTGGTTGGGATATAAAAAGGGTTATGACTTAAATGCGAACACAGACGCCAATACCATTCTTTCGACATTCGGATGGGGTATGCGACACACTGCCGGCTCCAGTGCGAGTAATCCTCCGGCTCAATATACTCTTATTGACTATACCGCAAAAATTTCCGCAGACCGAACCCAAATGCGTGCAGGTGATGTGGTTACTTTAACTTATACTATAAAGAACAACACAAGTAACGTCAGAACTATTCCGGTTTATATCGGTGCAATGTATGACAGCAACGGGGTGAAATACAGGTATGATTTAAGCGGAGGCAAAAATGCGGGTACAACGGTTACTCTCAATCAATCTGATTATATTAAAGACAGTGGCAAGATATTGTCGGATAGAAACGACGCAATGAAACGGCAGTACAAAGATAACAAGTATGTTCGTGTTTCCGTTCCCGCTAACGGCTCTTATACTTTTAGCGTAAAGGTAAACCCGTATTTGCATAAATATTTATATACGCTTGATTTTTTAACAAAAAAGTCCAAAAGTCGCTTCGGGAAATCTCGCAAAAAAGTTCGGTGAATGGCTATTCACCGCGGTTTTGAGAAAATCGTTTCCACTTTTTGCAAAAAAAGTTTTTTGTGTAATTATGCATTTTTGTTTATCCTTACAATATTTATTTTTTGGTGTATAAATTTATTGCAATTTGCTTTTTGGTGGTATAAAATAATCAGCGTAATATTTGCCGTATTATTGTAACATTGCAATCCTTTCAATACTTTTGTATTTAAAGATTTTTTGTTACGGCAAGGCGTACATCACGCTTTATGCGACAGTGTTGCTAAATCAAAGTGAACGGAACCGGCAAACTCACACCGGCATATCCGTGCTTTTTCGCTTTGATATTTTAAAGTAACAAAGGAGTGTCATCTAATGAATTACATTCAAAACACAATTGATGCAGTTGCAAAAAAGCATGCCAACGAACCCGAATTCGTACAAACGGTTACAGAGGTGCTAACCTCTCTTACACCCGTTATCGAACAGCATCCAGAGTACGAAAAAGCATCCTTGCTTGAAAGATTGGTTGAGCCCGAAAGGCAAATCTCTTTCCGTGTCACTTGGGTTGACGATAACGGCAAAGTTCAGGTAAACACAGGTTACCGTGTTCAGTTTAACGGTGCTATCGGCCCCTACAAGGGCGGTCTTCGTTTCCACCCCTCCGTTTACATCGGTATTATGAAATTCCTCGCTTTCGAGCAGACTTTTAAAAACAGCCTCACCGGTCTTCCCATAGGCGGTGCAAAAGGCGGTTCCGACTTTGACCCCAGAGGAAAAAGTGACGGCGAAATCCTTCGTTTTTGCCAGGCTTTTATGACGGAACTTTACAGACATATAGGCCCCGATGTCGACGTTCCCGCCGGTGATATCGGTGTCGGTGGCAGAGAAATCGGCTACCTTTACGGTCAATACAGAAGAATTCGCGGTGCATTTGAAAACGGCGTTCTTACGGGCAAAGGTCTTTCATACGGCGGTTCTCTTATCAGACCCGAAGCCACCGGCTACGGTGCAACATATTATGCCGAAGAAGTTTTCAAACACTTCGGCGAAGATATCAAAGGCAAAACATTCGCTATTTCCGGCTTCGGTAACGTTGCTTGGGGTGTTGCGAAAAAAGTTGCCGAGCTCGGCGGTAAAGTTGTTACAATTTCGGGCCCCGACGGTTATGTTTACGACAAAGACGGTGTCGTAACCGAAGAAAAAATCAACTATATGCTCGAAATGCGTGCCTCCGGCCGTGACAAAGTTCAGGATTACGCCGATAAATTCGGTGTTGAGTTCCATGCGGGCGAAAAACCGTGGGGCGTAAAAGTCGATGTTGCAATGCCTTGTGCTACTCAAAACGAAATCAATATGGACGAAGCAAAGAAAATCGTTGCAAACGGCGTACCCTACTACATCGAAGTTGCCAATATGCCCACAACAAACGATGCTCTTGAATACCTTAAAGAAAACTGCAAAACAGTTGCTCCTTCAAAAGCGGTTAATGCCGGCGGTGTTGCGGTTTCCGCTCTTGAAATGAGCCAAAACTCAATGAGATACAACTGGTCAGCCGAAGAAGTTGACGAAAAACTCAAAAACATCATGAAAAACATTCACAACAACTCTGCCGCCGCAGCCGAAAAATACGGTCTCGGCTATGACCTTGTTGCGGGTGCCAACATTGCCGGTTTCATAAAAGTTGCCGACGCTATGATGGAACAGGGTCTTATCTGATTGTACGCAGTATAAATTTAATACACAACGAAAATGCGTTCGACACAACCGTGCCGAACGCATTTTTATTATGATATGATGTTAACCGACTTCAACGGTACCGTCGGGATAAACTTTGATTTTATCGCCTGTTTTTACGGTGTTGAGGAATTCGTCGCCGAGGCAGTCGACCGTGGGCATCGGTGTATCTGTCCAAACAGAACCTAAAATCGAACCTGCGGCGGCAAGCGAGTCTATATGCTCGGAAAAGAGCATACAAGCGGGGCTTCTTTCCATAACTTTTGCACAGTAAAGAACCATACCGCCTGTTGTTGAGCCGATGGTCTGAGGAAGGCAAAGTGCGGTGCCTACCATGGGTTTTTCAAAGATATCTTTGTTATTCTGATCTCCGCATTTTGCTTCTTTATCTCCGAATTGGAGTGCATTTTGGAAAGATGCGAGAGTATTGAAACCGCCGTGTGAAACAAGTGCGGTTGCTTCTGCCGAACCCGGTACAACGGGACGTCCTTTAAAAGTTTTCATCTTATTTTGCCCCCTTTGTGATTATATCAAGAATTTCTTCGCTCGTGTAATAACGGGAAGTTGTGTATGTACGAAGTTTGTTTGAGTTTGTGATAACTCTGCCCATTTTTGCAACGGGGTTATTCATATACATAAGCGGACAAATATAACTGAGAACTACGCCGGTTGCGGCAAGTTTCGCCGCATATTCGGTTTTGTTGAACTGATCGCAAACTGCGGGAGCGGCGGTAAATACGGTGGGAACGGTAACTTTCTTTTTACCGCTCTTTTTAAGACCTTCGCAAACGTTGTCAGTCCACTCTTTAAGTTGCTGAAGTGAAAGATGCGGGCAACCGATAAAGCAAAGTTGAGGTGCTTTATCTTTGTTTTTCCACATAACGGGATAAGAATTTTTAACTCTTTCAAGTTCGGCATCGTCAATAACATAAACCTGTGCGTTGTCGGCGATAAGACTTTCACCGCTTTCAACCGCTTCGGGTGTAAGACCGTCGATATGGTAAAGACCTACCGCACCGTTTGAAGCGGTAGCGGCACCGAAATCTTTAAGGTATGCTTTTGCATCGTCGTCAAGTTCCGTGCCGATCCAATCGGTAAGACCCTTAACATAAGGAACGTCTTCCATAACTTTCATACCGATAGCACTGCCGAGAACCTGTGCTTCGGGTTTCTTTTTTGTTTTAACTTCAACTACCCATGTTGCTTTTCTGCCCTCGTCGGTAATAAGACCGAAATAAGGAACAAAACCGGCAATTGAACCGAAAAGTTCGATTATACCGGAGTTACGGTTGCAACGTGCACCGAGAACAGAGTTAGCGTAAACAACGGCACTTGACTCCGCCCAAGAAAGAACGTCGCCCTTTTTGGGAAGGTTGCCGACTTCGTTCATATAGCAAGTGCAGGTGTATGCATCGTCACCGACAAGACCGAGTTTTCTGAGTTGTTCGTCGTAACTGTCTTGCTTTGTGTACATAAATTTGTTAAAAACAAGATTTTTCACAAAGTTTGAAGGCACTTTCGGGTCAACGGGTTTGGGGTCGACCGAAAATTTCTGTTTTGATTTAAGCCCCGCTGCGATAAGTTGATCCATAAGGTCATAAACAGGTGTCATAACTTTAAGACCGAAACTTGTAACAAGGTGACCCATTTCGCTTGTGACGGGAACCATCTTTGTTGCGCCGAACGCTTCACCGTACATAACAAGGGTTTTCATAACCTTTGCCATAGTTTCGCCCTGTTCACCGTTAAGTAAGGCGAGTTGTTCGGGAGTTAATTCCATTTTGTAGTCCATTATATTCATCCTTTCTTGAAATACGGTTTAACACATAATGTATTGTAACATAAATCATATAAAAAGCAAACATTTTTTGTTAAAAAAATAACTCTTTTGACAAAAAACTTTCAAAATCAAAAAGGAACATCACAAATCAAATACGAATTTCAAAAAATATGAACAAATTAAACAAAAATTCTTGAAATATAATTCATATTGTGTTAATATTTTCTCATCGGTGAAAAAGGGGTTATTCATCTCTTTTCATATTCATCATTAAACAGGGGTGATGTAATGGCAAACTGTCCAAACTGCAAAAAACATTTGCGTCTTACCGACTGGAAGCAACACTGTCCGCATTGCGGTGCGAATCTCATTTTTTACGATATGCAGGAACGCTTAATGCAAGACGCCGACAAAGCGGAAGTGCAATACTATCATTTCCAAAAGAAACTTGACAGATTAAAATCTTCTTTTGTCGGTTCAAAACTCGCAATAGCCAGAATAGTTACAAGTATCCTGCCGATAGCGGCGTTGTTTTTGCCTATTGTCAAATGCAATTTCACGCAACCGCTTCCCGAAAAAAGCGGTAACCTTAATGTTTTGGACATTTACGAAATGTTCGAAGATATCGATTTCGGTGCGGTGCTGGGCGGAATAACCGACGGCAACATCGTTTTCGGGGTATCGGTTATTCTTTTCCTGTTGAGCGTTATTCTCATACTTGTTCATCTCGTTTTGCTCACGCTTGCCTGTTCGCCGAAAGGTAAATCACGCAGTTACATTTTGAACATAGCAATGCTTTCTTCCTCGGTAATTTCAGCATTGTGTTTCGCTCTTTCCCCTGCCGATTCTTTCGCATCGGGAACTTTGGGTGTCGGAACTTATCTTTACATTGCACTTTTCATTTTGAATTTTGTTATTGAAATAATCATCTACAAAAAGGGTATCGAAATTCACCACAAGCAATGTTATGTCGGCGGAATCCCCATTGAAGAATATTTCAAAATGATTGAAGACGGCGTACCTCAAGAGGAAATACGCCGTGAAATGTACCGCCGTCTTGACGAAATACAGGCTAAAAAAGACGAAGAAGCGGCTTCGAGAACGAAAGAAGAAGAAAATAAAAGCGAGGTGAATGCAAATGGCTGATAATATGACGGGAACCGCCGTCGGTGAAGAAAGCAGAGTCGACTACGACATTTCAACCAACTTTGAATCACCGGCATATATGAACCGCCTTTTTTGTTCCACAAAAGAGCGTGTCGCCTACATTTTAAAATCCGCATTCGGCTCCTTGGGTCTCGGAAAGTACGATATAGGAAGCGACTTCCACCTTTATAAAATTTACGGCATATCGCCGACGCAACTTTCAAAAGCGAATGTCGGCTTGGGTATTTACGATCTACTTAACGACCCTCTTTCGGCGGCGATCATCGACAATATGCGCACCCGTTGGGGTAAGTTCAAACCGTTCCAATTCCTTTCGATACTGCCGAATGTCATCATCGGTCTTTTCAACTGCATTCTGCCGTTCTTGGCGATGAACCTCAACTTCAGCATGAGTACAAAACTCTGGGTTTGGGTCGTTGTTAAATACATCAGCGAAACAGTCAACGCATTTGTCGGCGGCGGCGGATATATCGACAACGTTTTCACGCCGAACCCAAACGAACGATCGGCGCTTCTTCTTGCGGGTAAGTTCGTTTCCGAGCTCGGTTCGAAATTTCCCTCTCAATTGGCGGGTATCATTTTCGACTTGATCACAAACGGTAAACTCGGTTTTAACATTGTCAGCACCTTCGTAATTATGAAAACATTCTGGTGGGTTTTGGCAAACATTCCGAATATTTGGTGGGCATTTGTCAGCAAAGAACGTGTTCCCCAATCCGAAAAACCGCCTCACCCCGTTAAGGGAATTTTGACTGTTTTCAAAAACAAACCGCTGTTGCTTTACACCTTGTCGGGCTTTATCGACGGCATAGATGTCGGCACGAGCGAATCGCTGTATTACTCCGATGTTTTGAAATTCAACTCAATCGGCGTTGTCGGTGGCATTTTAGGTTCACCTATTTCATACGCAAGTTACCCGATTTCGACAAAATTACGCCGTAAATACGCAACGAAAACACTTTGGGTTTTCTCTCGCGGTTCCATAATTCTTTCGGAAACATTGCTTTTGCTTGTCGGTTTGATCGGCGGAAAAGAAAACGGTTTCTACCGCAAAAAAATTCCGATGACAATCGCTTACACAATCGGTAACTGTCTTGAAATGACGTTCTACGCAACAAAACGTGTTGTCAATGACGAAATCAACTACGAAGTTTTGGATTACTGTGAATGGAAAAACGGCTACCGTGTTGAAGCAACAATCAACCTTTTGACCGGCTACATCAACAAAGTTAAAAATATTTTCCTTCAGTTGATAAACGCTTATCTTCTTGAAAAATGGGCAGGTTACGAAGCAGGTTTCGACTCAGTCCACACCGTTGACACAATGTTTAAAATGTTTGTTGCGGCGTTCGCTCCCAAACTCGTTTTCGACTACCTTTGCCTTATTCCGATGTTCTTCTACAACATCGATGCAAACTCCCGTGAAAGAATGTACCGTGATTTGGGAATCAGACGTGCACAGGAAGCGAAAAGGCAAAAAGAAAAAATGGAAAGCCAAAACGCTTCAACCGAAAACAAAGAAGTTTCGGAATAATTTGTCCGTAGCATACTTTCGCAAATTCAAACACGATATAATAAATCCCTCGCAACACTTCGGTATTGCGAGGGATTACTGTATGTGAAACTACTTATATACTTATATAACAACAAAATCTTTAGCGGAAATCATAACGCCGTTAACTTCGACAACAGACGGGTTATAATTCACATAGATAACTTTGCTGTAATCGTAAGTTACTTTATAAACACCCGAAGAAACCTGTTCATGAGAAGTCATTTTCATATCCATAACAGGTAAAAGTTTTTTGGCATCGGCGTAAAGTTCGGCGGTAAGCGGTGCGTAAACATTATAATTCAAATTGCTTTCCGCACTGTGTGTAAACAGAAATGACGGTGCTGAACCGTATTCGATAACCTTAAGAAGTGCATCTTCCGCCGAAAGATTTGTAAGATTCATATAACCGCTTCCGTAAACAACACTGCCGTGAAGAACCATTTGCAACACGGGAACTTCCGTCACGGCGACATTACCCCCGCACGAGGCTGTGTCGGGAATGCCGAAAACGGCTTGTGCTTCGCTTAAAAGATAAACTGCGGGGTAAGAAAGCATCAAATCGCCTTTTACACTTAAAGAGGAACTTTTTTCACGGATATTTTCAAGAACTTGTTGCCTGTTGAGTCCGCCCTTGATATCGGTATATAAAAACATCGACGCATCGTTGAGGCATACATCTGCGGATTTCAGCGACGACAAAGTTTTATAGTTTTCGGAAACGGTTGCATTGACTTTATTTGTGCTGTTAAGCGTGAACGATGAGGGCGTAAATCCGGCAAACTTCGACGGTGTGTCGTAAATTTTTACGCTTGGGCTTTCGGCACTCTTTTTGTTCGCATAAAGATTGACATCGAGCCAAGCGGTATTGCCCTGCCCCGTGATTTTCGTTGCCATGGTATTGCAGCCGTCTTGACCGCCCAAGGCAGAGGAAAACGTACCCGACTGAGCCGACGTTGACGACAAACCTTTTCTGCCCGCACCCGAAAAACGCAAAGCGATGTTCCTTACGCCCTTTGTTTTAAGCACGGCTGTTATTTCGGCGGCATCTTCGAATGTTGTTGTCGCCGTTTTGCCGTCGGGTGAACCGAGAACATTTATAAAGAACGGCATATCAATGAATTTGTCGCCGATTTCATCGGGAAGATAACCCCGTTTTGTAAGATCATCCCTCACCTGCTCCGCAATATCATTGTAATCGCCACCCGCTGTCGGCAGGTAAGTCTGTGAGATTTCGCCTTTATACTGCTCGCCTACCGAAAACTTGCCGTCAACAGTTCCGCAAGCGGTAACGGTAAAAGTGTTGTACAAAAATCCGCCCGAATTTTCAAATTTTTTACAGGTGATCTCCGAAAGCGCATCACCGTCTGTTATAACCGTGTTTATCAGGCAACCGTCTTTCGACATAGCGAAAAACGGCAAAACGGCACCCTCGGAATAATCGTAAAACGCAACATCCGAGCCGTACATACCCAAATTGAGTTCAAGCGGTTTTTCGGAAACGGCACTTAAATCGATTAAAGCACCGCAACCGTCGGGAAGCGTGTAAAATTCGTTACCCGTTGCGGTTTCGACTGAAAACAAACCTTGTAATATACTCAATTTTTCTATATAAAAGCCGTCGGGTAAAACAGTGTCCGCAGTATTAACGGAAACTTTAAAACCGCCGTTCGCACAACTGAAAATCACGGGTACGGAAACGGCGTATGTTCTGCCTGTTGACGAATCGCTTTTTGCTTTCTTTTCATCGGTGAAAAAATCGAACTTCAGCGATATTCGGCTTTTGTCGGCTGAGGTCACTTCGAATGTATTGAACGCAACACTGTTATCGGTTGAATTCAAGGTGTAGGAATTCCCCGCTTCGTCACGCAGTCTGAGTGCGATAACATTAGCCAATGATCGCCCCGCCGCATCCTCGGAGCAAGAGTTGAAAACAGCCTTGCCGTCGGCGGAAACGATCGCAACCGAACCGTTTTTACCGTTGATTTTCAAATCGGCAAATGTACCTTTTAAAACGTGGTCGAAATCCGACGAATACGCAACACCCGTCTGCTTTTTCGCAACATACGAATAGTTTTTAACATCTTTCGGTGAAAGTTTCGGAACGACCGCCACCGTCACCGCAGCCACCACCGTTATAAGCGCACAAACAGTTATAATAATTTTTCTCTTTTTATTTTTCATAAAAACACCGTTTCTTATCAAGAGTATGTAGTATATAATATCACGCCCGCACGAGTTAGTCAAACCGACAAATGTATTTTAGCAGGCTTTTCTTAAATAAATCTTAAATAAATGTAAACAAAATCGCCGTATTCAAATAAATATCCGCAAAACTCTTGTAAAATTTTTAATTTTGTTATAGAATAGATGTAATGTTCATGCGTTACGTGTGAACGCATGATATTATGAAAGCAAAGGATGAAATTTTATGGCAAACAACGAAATCAAGACCAATGCCGAAATCTACCGTGAGCAACGCAAAGCCCGTCTCGCTAAAGCCGCTAAAAAGAAAAAGCACGGCAAAGGCGACAAAATATTGGGCATCATTGTTAAGGTCGTTTGCATTGTTCTTGTTGCAGGCATTGTACTTTACGGTGCCGCAAAAGTGCTTACCGATGTATTCTGTGTTCCGCAAAAAGTTCTTACCGTCGCTACATACGAAGACGAAAAACTTTCCGTTGCCGAATACAACTACTACTACATGAGCCTTTTCAACCGTGCTGTTACTATTTCCGAACAGTACGATTCACAGTACAGCGGTTACGGTTCCGCATACTTCAACACATCGGTTGACCCGTGCGACCAGGATTACCCCGGTGAAGACGCCCCCGAAGGTGTTAAAACTTGGGCTGATTACTTCAAGCACACCGCCACCGAAAGCGGTTTGGTTTACAAAAAACTTTACAACGAAGCAACCGGTGAAGAAGCAAAGAAAAAAGGTTTTGAAATCACCGAAGCACAAAAAAACGAAATGCAGACTTCTATCGACGACGCTATCAAAGAAATCGCCGAAAGAGCCAAAGAAGAAGACTACTCGCTCGACAATTACATCGCAAAAGTTTGCGGTGAAGGTCTCAGCGAAAAACTTTACAGGGAACTTCTCGAAAGGGATTCCGTTGTTGCCTATTATCAGCAATGGTATCAGGATAATCTTTCGACTTCCATTACCGATAAAGAAGTTACCGATTACTACAACGAGCACAGAAATGAAATCGACCTCGTTTCATTAAGATTTTTCACTGTATCTTATGCCGAAGCAACCGAGGATTCAACCGATCCCGTTTACACTGAAGCACAAGCCAAGGCACGTGCCGAACAATTCGTTAAAAAGGTTACCGACGAAGATTCCTTCATTGCCGCCGCTAAAGAGTTCGCACCCAAATCATCGGCTTCTTCTTACGAGGAAGATTCCGCAACGCTCGGCGAAAACATTACCGGCTCAACATTAAGCAGTCTTTCCGAAGATTTTGCTTCATGGGCACTTGACAGCAAGAGAGTTGCCGGTGATATTTCCGTTTTCAATGTTGAATCGCAGAAAGCATACTACATCGCATACATCGTTACCCCCGCTCACAAAGATACTCAGACAGCATCTTCCGATGTACGTCACATTCTTGTGGAAGCGAAAACAACCGATGATGACGGCAACGCTCTCAGCAATGACGAAGTCAGCAAAAACTTTGCTGCGGCAAAAACCGAAGCGGACAAAATCCTTGCCGAGTGGAAAGCGGGCGAAGCAACCGAAGATTCTTTCGCCGCATTAGCTACCGAAAAAACAGATGATACCGGCTCCGCTTCAACAGGCGGTCTTTACGAAGGAATCAATTCGACGAGCAGTTATGTACCCGAATTCCTTGAATGGGCGCTCGCTTCACACAAACCCGGTGACACCGGCGTTATCAAAACCGACTACGGCTACCACGTTATGTACTTTGTCGGTGCCGATGACATGCCCAAGTGGGAAAGTGACATCCGCACATCAATCGCAAACGAAGAATTTGACTCTTATTTCACCGGAATCTACGACGATATTACCGAAAAAACAGAACGCAGTAATCTCATAATCGACTTCTTTGCCGAGAGAACAGAAAAAATCGTTGAAAGATTCACCGCTTCATATGCATCTTCTTCAACAGCGTCTTATTAAAATAAAACCCAAAAGTAAAAAACAACCGTTGCAAAATGCGACGGTTGTTTTTATTTAAGGCAAATTTGAATTAAAA
>CAYPAB010000057.1:0-11125 GCA_964408605.1 uncultured Eubacteriales bacterium | reverse complement strand
TGCAATCTCTTGCTAAAGTTGCGGGATCGCACGAAACATAGACTATTTTTTCGGGGGCAATTTCCGTCACTGTTTTGAGAAGTTCCTCGGCACAACCTTTTCTCGGTGGGTCGAGTATTACCGTTTTCGGTTTGATTCCCTCGTTTTTCAATATTTCAGCCGCTTTCGGTGCGTCACCGCAAATGAAACGTGCGTTTTCAATGCCGTTGATATGTGCGTTTTCTTTTGCATCTTCAATTGCTTCGGGGATAATTTCAACACCCGTTACGGATTTTGCGGAATTTGCCATTGAAAGACCGATTGTACCGGTTCCGCAATAGAGGTCGAGTATATCTTCGTCACCGCTCGGTGTGGCGTATTCGGCGGCTTTTTTGTAAAGCAGTTCCGCACCCGCTCTGTTGACTTGATAAAACGATAGGGGAGAGAGTTTGATTTTCACTCCGCAGAGAACATCGGTTATATATCCGTCGCCGAAAATATTTACGCATTTATCACCCAAAACGACGTTCGTTTTGTTTTTGTTTATGTTAATTACAAATGTTTTAAAGCCGTCAACGGTTTTTAATGCGTTTATAAGTTTGTCGGTTTCGGGGAGTGTGTCGCCGTTTATCACGGCGCAAACCATAATTTCACCCGTCGCAAACGCTTTTCTGAGGTAAATATGACGCAAAAGACCTTTATGCAAACTTTCGCTGTAAACGGGTATATTATTTTCGTTCACCCATTTTTTGAAAATCTCGGTTATTTGCGTAAATTCATCGGGTTGCAAAAGACAGTCACCGCCGTCAATTACACGGTGGCTTTTTTTGGCATAAAAACCGATTGAAAGAATGCCGTTTTCACGCCTTACGGGGTACTGTGCCTTGTTGCGGTAGCGAGACGTCTGCGGTGACGGGATAATCGGCTTAAATTCGGGCGAAAGACCGCCGATACGTTGGAAAGCATCAATAACCTTTTGCGTTTTGAGTTTCAGTTCTTCTTCGTATGTAATATGAGCAAACGAGCAACCGCCACACGTTTTGAAAGCATCGCATTCGGGTGCTGTTCGGCTTTTCGAGGGCTTTAATATTTTAAGTACTTTGCCGACGGCATACGTTTTTTTCGCTTTTATCACGTGGCAAAGAATTTCGTCACCGATTGCGGTGTTTTCGACAAAAATCGCTTGTCCGTCATATTTTCCGACACCGCCACCCTCCGAGGTGTAACCCGTTATATTTAATTTGAATTCATCGTTTTTATTAACCATTTGTTTTAATTACCTCTACTGCTTTTTTGTATTCGTCATACGTCAAAAAAGCGTTTAAAATATCAACCAATGCGTTTGAAGTGAGCCTTTCGGGTAGATCGAGGTGCTTTAAAAGTTTCAGCCTTAAGGCGTTGCTGTCGGGTTTCCCCGACAATCCGTCTTCATATAAATCCAATTTCGTGATTTTTCTTGTCGGTGTTTCGTTTGAAGTTTCGCATATTACATCCGCTTTTTCGAGAGCCTGTGCGATTATTTCGGGCTTTATGCCCTCAACACCGAGTTTCCCCTCTTTCGACGGTTCGGTTTTGCGTTTTTCTTTTCCGAAAATATCGGGAATGTATGCGTGTTTAATTTGTTCGGATGGCACAATCCCCTTGATAAAAGAACGGATTTTAAATCCGGCGGAATCGCTGTCGGTCAAAATCAAAAGACCTTTTGCCTGTGCCAAGCGTTTAATGAGGTTTTGTTTTTCTTTGTTGTTAAAAATTCCGAATCCGTCGGTTTCGATTATCACCGCATCAAGAACGGAATCAAGTTTGATTTTATCGTACTTGCCTTCGACTATAACAACTCTGTCAATTTTTATCATCAAATTCTCAACAACCTTAATACGAGTTCTTCAAGAACGGTTTTAGGATCTCCGTTTGTCGATTTCAAACGCCTGTCCGCATCGGAAAGCAAATCGAGAGCCTGCTTTAATCCCGAAAGCGAATATTTTGAAGCATCGTTTGCGGCGTTATCCAGCACGAAAGATCTTCCCTTATACGATGACGGGAAAACTTCCGCAAGTGCGGAGTAGGGAATGCCTTTTTCTTTAATCGCCTTTACCCTGTACATATCGACAAAAGATTTTGAAAGTACGCTTAAAATAACGACAGGTTCTTCACGCAGTTTAAAAAGGTTCGAAAGATTTTCAAATGCGTTGTCCGCCTCGCCACGGGCTATCATTCTTGAAAGTTGGAAAATTTTCGCTTCGACGGAAATTATTACGATTTTGTCGATATCTTCTTTTGTGATTTCGCCCGAACCGACATAAGAGCAAACTTTGTGAAGTTCGTTTTGAAGCGTACTCATATCTTCGCCGACACAGTTTATCATATACAATGCGTTTTTCGGCGAAAGCGTACATCCTTTTTTTGAGGCGGATGAAATAATCAGTTTTTCAAGTGCCCCCTGTGAGCGTTTGTCTATTTTTGCACACGCACCGACACCGTCGATGATTTTTAAAACTTTTGACCACTTTGCCGATTTTTCGTCGACTTCGACGGTATCCATCCAAAACACGAGAACGGAGGTTTCGGGAACTTCGGATATAAGATTTTCGAATTCTTCGTCGACTTTGCCTCTTTCACCGATATAGTCGGTAAGCGGAAAATCTTTAATGAGAGTGCATGTGTAGTCGCTCATCATCGGGAACGATGTTACGCAGTCGTAAATTACACTTAAAGATGTTTCTTTGCCGTCGAGTTTTTTTAGATTGAAATCTTCAAAATCTTTGCCGACTGTTTTAGCGCAAATCGTGTTTGCGTAGTGCTGTTTAAGATACCCTTCGTTGCCGTAAAGGATATACACACGCAAAAAGTCACCGCTTTTTATTTGTTTTTTTAAACTATCTTCGTTAAAACGTGCCATAATTTCGTCACCTTAAACAGTAAATTGAATATCTCCGTTTTGTGCGGTAAGAAAAATGTTGTAACCGCTTTTGACGGATTCCGAATAATTTGCGTCGGTTATTATTTCGCTGTCGGAATTTATGATTACGGTTTCGGCGCTTTGCGGAATTTGTTCGGGCGAGGCACCGTTATAGATGAAAATATCCGTCTGTGACGTGTCGATAACATCATCGAATTTTGTGCTGCCGTGAAGATGCACGTAAACCGTCTTTTCCTTGCCTTTTATTATAACATATTGCATAGGGGTCGTGTCAACGATTTCGACATCAATTTCACCGTTAAGAAGATATTTGCCCGTGGTGGGGATTACGGTGTTTTCGGGCAGTGTTACATTCATCTTTTCGGCAATTTGTTTTACCGACGGTGTGACGTGCGTTTCCGTCGGCGAAAGAGTGCGAGCGGTTTTTTCAAGGTCGCTCACGGCGTTGTATGAAAGATATGTTACAAGGCAATAGTCGAGCGTTTCGCAGGTGGCTTTCGGAAGATACCCGTATATATCGTAGAACGGCGTCGGGTCTTGTGCATTTACTATATACATATAGTGTGTTCCGCTTCGCAAAACCAAATGCAGATTGTCACCGGCTGAAACGACGGTTAGTGTATTGCCGTACTTTGTCGGTAAAACGGGAACGGAAATGTTTATAAACAACGCCACAACGGCCAACAGCACGGAAATTTTGAAAACGGTTTTGCTGTGCTTGAGTTTTTTTATTAAAAATCCCACCGAAATAATAACGGCACCGACGGTTATGCCGTAAACGAGCCACGTTCGGTTGACGGGTAACGTGCAGTATTTAAAAGAGGAGAATGTTTTTGAAATATAAACTACCGCATTTAAAATGAATTCGGAAATATCAAACACAAAAATAGCGATGCTTTTTATAAACCCGACATTCAAAAACGCCAAAACCGTTGCGAATGTGCCCGAAAGCATACCGTAAAAGGCAAGTTTAACGCAAAATATATTTGTCAGCGGTGAAATGATGCTGAAAACATTGAAATGATATGCGGATATCGGCAAAGTAAATAAACCCGCGGCGATACTTATCAAAAACGAAGTGAGAATGTAATCGGCAAATCTTTTTAAAAGTTTGAATTTCAGTTTTGCGGTGTATTTGTAAATCAGCGTTTCATAAGACGATGCCAAAAGAACGCCGAGCGTTGACGATGCGGAAAGTTGAAAACTGATGCTTGTTATTATGTACGGATTGAATAAAAGAAGTACCGTAACAGCAAAACCGAGCGAGTTGAGGGCATCGGGCCGACGTTTGAAAAACGGCGCTATCAAAATAATCGACATCATAAGCGATGCTCTTAAAACAGACGGCGTAAAAGCGGAAACCGTGCAAAATCCCGCCAGAAAAACAAGGCAAACCGTATTTCTTATTTTTTCGGAAACTTTTAAAAGTTTTAGTAACGAAATGAGCAATCCGCACCACAGCGACGTATGAAGCCCCGAAACCGCAAGAAGATGCGCAATACCGCTGTTTCTGAACGCACTCAGCGTGTCTTCTTCAATATCGGTGCTGTCACCGAAAAGCATACCTTTCAAAAGCCCGCCCGTGCCGTGTTCTGTAAAATCCGTTATCTTTTGCGAAACAGACTCTTTAAACCGCAAACAGTAATAATAAGGATCTCTTTCGCTGTGCCATAAAACAGAGGCACCGTTGCCGTCGGCGGAAAGTATAACACCGCTTGATGCTTTTGATGTGTCAAGGCGGTTGCTTTCGTTTTTCGCCACCGTAAGTTTTGCTTTTTCAATCGAGATGAAATCGTAAAGTTTCACGTTTTCGGCTTTGCTTTGAGGCAAAGTTACATCGATTTTTAACGGCACACGGCTGTCGGCGATGTTTTCCGTTTTAACGGTGAATGTTGTGTAGCCGTATTCGGTTTTCGGTGACGTAATGACCTTGCCGGAAATGTAACATATTTTGTTGTCATATTGCAGACACGGTTCGATTTTCAATGCGTTATACGACAAAAACGATGCACAAATAATAAGCGCACATACACAAACCGTCGGTATTGCTATATATTTCCGAAGTTTAAACGGTTTGATGAAATAAACAATAAAGACCGACACCGAAATCAAAGCGGTAACAACAGCGGCGATGTTTGAAAATAACATCAAAAACGCACAAATCAGTGCCATTGCTATGCTTGAAATCAGCATCGGTCGTTTCATTATTTAAAATACCTTTCGAAATATCGTTATCAGCCTGCGGGCCAAGTGAATTCTCTGCCGGACATAAGGTGGAAATGGATGTGTTTAACACTTTGACCGGCGCTGTCGCCACAGTTGTTTACAACTCTGAAGCCGTTTTCCATATTCAAATCTTTTGAAAGTTTTGCTATAACTTCAAAAATATGAGAGATCACGGCGCTGTTTTCTTCGGTGATATCGGCGGCAGACGTGATATGCTTTTTCGGAATTACAAGTATATGCGTCGGTGCTTGAGGATCAACATCGTTAAATGCCAAAACGGTATCATCTTCATAAACTTTTACGCTCGGAATTTCGCCGTTGGCGATTTTGCAAAACAGACAGTCCATAAAAAACACTTCCTAATATAAAGTATACCTATATAATAAGCGTTTCCGCCGTAAATTTCAAGAGCGAAGTGAAATAAGTTGTAAAAAACTTGCGGTTCGTTTTACCCCAAAAAACGACTCTCAACTTCATACACAAGCACTTTATCAAAATCCCGTTTCAATAGTTTTGTGCTTTTCGGAAGTTACAAAATTTATCTCGATAACACTTTTATAATTGTTTTCCGCAAACTTTTTAATCGATTCTGTTTTTCCGATTTGTCGGGGGTCTTTTACTATAAGAGGCTTTCTTTTTTCGTTGTTTTTCCAATCCGCTAAATATGTGTCGGTTTTCCTTTTCAAATACACAAAGTCAATCTCCGAAATGCGTTTGTCGGATATGTATACACAAATCTGTGCGAATATGTAAGGATATTTCATATTTTTTAGAGCGAATATTGGTGAGAATAATACACTTAGTGTTGATTTTGTGTTCCGGTGTTCCTTAGGTGGCGGAATTTTCACGCTCGTTTAATCCGATTTTGAATTTTGATGTTTTTTATTTACGCAGAAAAACGGCGACAGAGAAACAGTCATTTCTTTGCCACCGTTTGTGAATAGTTGTATATTATATTATTTTACGAATTCGTGATATATGGCGTTGAGCGCCTTGATGTAATCATCTTCGGAAACACCGACGATGATGTTGAGTTCGCTTGAACCTTGGTCGATCATACGGATGTTTATTCCGTTTTCGGCAATTGCTTTAAACAGACGGCTTGCCGTACCTTTTGAACCCGCCATACCTCTGCCGACGACTGCGATAAGCGCAATACCGCCGTTTACGGTGACGGAATCCGCTTTTGTTCTTCTTTTTATATCGTTAACGATAGAGTCTTTTTGAGGTAAAAAGTCGGTGTCGTTAACGATAACCGACATGGTATCAATACCCGACGGAAGATGCTCGAAACAAAGGTTGTAGTTTTCGAGTATTTCAAGAACATTTCTGCCGAAGCCTATTTCGGAGTTCATCATATCTTTTTCGATTGCTATGACCGAAAAACCTTTTTTACCGGCAACACCTGTTATGACGGTGTCGACTTTGTTGCTTTCAACGGATGAAACTATCATCGTGCCGTTATCTTCGGGGGAGTTGGTGTTCCTTATGTTTATCGGAATACCCATTTCACGAACGGGGAAAATCGCATCTTCGTGCATAACGGTTGCACCCATGTAAGAAAGTTCACGAAGTTCTCTGTATGTTATTGTCGGAATAACACGGGGATTTTCAACGCAACGGGGATCCGCCATAAGCATACCCGAAACGTCTGTCCAGTTTTCGTATATATCGGCTTTTATCGCTCTTGCGACAATGGAACCGGTGATGTCACTGCCCCCGCGTGAAAATGTTTTGATTGTGCCGTTGGGCATAACGCCGTAAAAACCGGGGATGACGGCATGTTCGTGATTTTCGAGAAGTGCGGAAAGTTCGGTGTTCGTTTTTTCGGCATCGAGAGTGCCGTTTTCTTTAAAGAAAATACCTTCTTCGGCATCGATAAAATCATAACCGATGTAACTTGCGAGAACCATCGAGTTGAGATATTCGCCACGGCTTGCGATGTAATCACGGCCGGCGTGGTGAACTATCGCATTTTTGATGCGGTCAAATTCGGGTTGAAGCCATAATTTCATTCCGAGGTCTTTAATGATTCCGTTATAGCGGTCTTCGATAAGTGCAAAAGCATCGTCGATAGGCTGATTCTTTTTAACGAGTTTGTAGCAATCGTAAAGCATATCGGTAACTTTGATATCGTCGGAAAAACGTTTTCCGGGAGCGGAAGCGACAACGTATCTGCGTTCGGGCTCCGACTTTATAATTGCGGCAACTTTTTTGAATTGCTCGGCATCGGCAAGCGAACTGCCACCGAATTTAAGAACTTTTACCATAACCATTCTCCTAAAACTTGATGGGTAAAACATCATTTTAATACCATTATATACTATCACTACGTCAAAAAGTTCGCAACAAAAAAATCGGTATTTGAAAAAAGTTCTGTTTATTATCTAATTTTGCCAAATAAAATAAAAAGTTATTGTGCAAAAAGACGGCAAAAGCATCGGCGGTTGCGGTCTGCTCTTTCAGTCTTGCAAAATTTTAATGCTTGTCGGACATTATATTGATAGACGCAGACTCTTTTAATCGCTGTATATTCGCACAGTTGAAAAAACTCTTTTCCAAATTTTTCATTTTATATTTCACATATTTAAACTCATAATAAAAATGCAAACGCAAGTTTTTTGTGAAGGAGTGTAATGAAAATGGCATCTAAGAACAGCGGTATGCCCGCAGAAACAAAAGCAAGTGCAAAGCAGGTTCTCAATCAGATTAAGATGGAGGCGGCACAGGAAGTAGGCGTTGATCTCAAACAGGGTTACAACGGCGATCTCACTTCCCGTCAGGCAGGTTCCATCGGCGGTCAAATGGTCAAAAAAATGATCAAGGCTTACGAAGAAGGCAATGTTTGATTAAAAAACCGAATTATCTTTAACGGATAGCGAAAAGGAGGACCCACCGACGGCGGAGTTCCTCCTTTTTGCGCTGTTCAGTTGATAAATATGCTCTTGATAAGACGGTATATATATCCGTTTTCGGGTGCGAAGCGGATAACATCGTTGCCGTTTGCGAGCCGGTAAACGTAGGTGATAATCATAAGTGCCGAAACAACGGTGAAAAAAACGGCGGTTAACTTTTTCGGGAGTTTTTTTCTTAAAAAAATCACAATAGCCGTGGGTGGCATAAGGAATATCATGGGGTGCATTTCGAACGCAAGGCGAAAATCACATTTCAGCAAAGCGAGAGCCGCTCTCGACATACCGCAACCGAGACACGAAATGCCCGTGAAAAACCGAATCGGGCAGCCGAAAGTCAGATAAAACGGCGTTATTAAAGCGAAAGTCAGCATAAGAGGCAACGGTATTGTTTTTGTCAGTTTTTTAAAAAATGTTTTCATAAAACAAATCTAACACGAATAAAAGATGTTGTCAACATTTCACAAAAAATAAAGCGGTTTGTCTTGTAATGATGTGTGTTGTGTGCTAAAATGAAAAATATAAGAATATGCGGTTTTGTGCCGTCGGATATATCAAAAAAGTTTGGTGATGTTATGAACGAATCAATTAAAAAGAAGTATTCACGCCTTATTGCGTCGGTCGGCGTGAACATTAAAAAAGGTCAACCGGTGAAAATTTATTGCGAGGCGGATCAGTATGAATTTGTGACGCTCCTTGTGAACGAGTGCTATGAAGCGGGTGCGTCGTCGGTTGAGGTTGAGTGGGGCTGTCAAGCGGTAACAAAACTCAACTATCAATATAAAAGCCTTGAGGATTTAAGCGAAGTTCCCGTTTGGCAGGAAGAAAAACTTAAACTTATGGTCGAAAAAGTTCCGTGCCGAATTTACATCGAAAGCGAAGATCCCTACGGGCTGTCGGGTGTCGACCGTGAAAAAATGCAAAAATCACAAACCGCACGCTACAAAATAACAAAAAAATACAGCGATGCACTTGAAAATAAAGACCAATGGTGCATTGCGGCGGTTCCGTCTTATGCGTGGGCACAAAGGGTGTTCCCCGACGAAACAAAGGAAAAAGCGTATGAAATGCTGTGGGAAGCAATCCTTAAAACGGTTTATGTCACCGAAGATAACGATCCCGAACAGGCATGGAAAGAGCATAACGCCGATTTGAAATCGAGAACCGCTTATCTGAACGGGAAAAAATTCGATTATCTTCATTACAAAAGTTCGAACGGCACCGATTTTAAGGCTTCGCTTATTGAGGAAAGTCATTGGTGCGGCGGCGGTGAAAACACCCTTTCGGGCAATTTCTTTAACCCGAATTTGCCTACGGAAGAAGTTTTCATATCACCGAAAAAAGGTTTTGCGGAAGGCAAAGTTGTCGCAACAAAGCCTCTTTCGTGGCAAAGTCAGATAATCGACAATTTTTATATTGTTTTCAAAGACGGCAAAGCGGTCGAATGGGATGCCGAAATCGGCAAAGATTTGCTTGATAAAATGCTTTCGATGGATGACGGCGCAAAATACCTCGGTGAACTTGCGCTTATTCCTCACGACAGCCCCATTGCGAATACGGGTATTCTTTTTTATAACACTCTTTTTGACGAAAACGCAAGTTGCCACGTGGCACTCGGCAGAGGATTTTGCGATACCGTTGACGGCTTCGAAGAAAAATCTCTTGAAGAATGTCAAAAACTCGGCATAAACGACAGTATGATTCACGTCGATTTTATGATCGGTGCGCCCGATCTTGAAATAACAGGCTATAAAAACGGTGAAGCAACCCCGATATTCCGTAACGGAAATTGGGCATTTTGAAAGGCGGTTTTGTAAATGAACAGAATTTTAAGAAACATTTTACTCGGCTTTTCGTTGCCGTGCGTTGCGGCTATGGGAACACCGAAAAAGTTTAAAACGGCTAAATTTAAAAGAGCGGAACCCGCACCGCTGAAATTCGGTGCTGACGGCAAATTTAAAATTTTGCATATTACGGATATTCACGATGTTGAGCCGATAATGGACGATGACGAAAACCGTGATATTCCCATAGGCCGTGATAAAGAAACCGTAAACGTTATAGAAAAACTTGTTGAAAAAACGAATCCCGACCTTGTGGTGTTCGGCGGTGACAACATCAGCGGATATTGGCAAGAATTTACATATGATTACGTCGCAAGCACTATTGAGAGAATCACCGAGCCGATAAGACGTCGCAACATTCCGCTGTGCGTTGTTTTCGGTAACCACGACGGTGAGGAAGGCTTCCATGTTGATTTTCAAATGATGCGGTATATGGAATATCCGAACTGCCGTTCGAATCTTAACGATGCCGATGTTTACGGTTGCGGTAACTGTTGCGTTACGGTTAAAAGCAGCGACGGTAAAAAAGACGCATTCGCAATTTGGCTCATCGACTCAAACGATTATGAAGACACACCCGACGGCCATTTTGCCTATGACCATGTTCATTCCGATCAAATCGAGTGGTATGAAAAACGCTCTGCGGAACTGAGAGATGCAAACGGCGGAGAACCGCTTCCGGCAATTCTTTTTCAGCATATTCCAGTTCAACAGGAATCCGTTGGCTTTAAAGAGGTTACAGCCGACGATGAATACACTATGGAAAAAGACGGCCATTATTACTACCTCGCAAATAAATTGTTGAGTGGCAGAATGAGAGAACTTCCGAGCCCCCCGAATGAAGAGATCGACTATTCGCAACAGTTTGAAAGTTGGAAGAAAATGGGCGATGTTTTTGCGGCGTTCTTCGGACATGACCATGTTAACGATTTCCGTATGAATGTTGACGGCATTGATCTTTATCAAACTCTCGGTGCGGGATATTTCACATACGGTTTGGAACGTGGCGGAAGATTGATCGTTATTGACGAAAACAATCCGCGTGAACTTTACACCGAATCAATCGAAATCGAAAGATGCACTCAAATTGAAGGCGTGACACCGTATTGCTGATGATCGGTGCAGACAGCAAAATTTGTTAACGGTAATCATTTTGAACGGGAGGTAATTTTGTGAAAAAGGTATTAAGCGTTTTTTTGGCGCTCATAATGGCATTCGGAATATTCTGTTCCGTGCCGTTTACG
>CAYPAB010000056.1:0-11134 GCA_964408605.1 uncultured Eubacteriales bacterium | reverse complement strand
GGCTTGCTGTATTGAAAGCTGTTCGGGTTTTCCGAATAAAACAAAAGTTGCAACTATTACCTGAGAGCAAGTAATAAAAATCGCAGAACAGAAAATGCCCGATCTCAACGCTGCTTCAATCGAAGCCGCTATCTCAATGGTAGCAGGCACCGCTCGCAGCATGGGCGTCACTGTCGTTGATTAATGCTCCCGGGTGGGAGGTAAATCCGATTTAACCACTCTATTGGGAGGAAAAGAATTATGAAACATGGTAAAAAGTATGTTGAGAGCGCAAAACTCGTAGATAAAGCAAAACTTTACGAAGTTGCCGAAGCTCTCGAACTTGCGGCGAAAACCGCAAGCGCAAAATTTGATGAAACTGTTGAAATGCATATCCGTCTCGGTGTTGACTCACGTCACGCTGACCAGCAGGTCAGAGGTGCTGTTGTTCTTCCCAACGGTACGGGTAAAAAAGTACGCGTAGCTGTTTTCGCTAAAGGCGATGCCGCAAAAGCGGCGGAAGCGGCAGGTGCCGATATTGTCGGCGATATGGATCTTGTTGAAAAGATTCAAGGCGGTTTTATGGATTTCGACGTATGTATCGCAACACCCGACATGATGGGTCTTGTCGGACGTTTAGGTAAGGTTCTCGGCCCCAGAGGTCTTATGCCCTCTCCCAAAGCGGGTACCGTTACCCCCGATGCCGGCAAAGCGGTTGAAGAAGCAAAAGCCGGTAAGATTGAATACCGTCTTGATAAAACAAACATCATTCATTGCCCCATCGGTAAAGCATCTTTCGGCGGTGAAAAACTCACCCAGAACGCAAATGCTCTTCTTGATGCCGTTATCAAGGCGAAACCCGCCGCAACAAAGGGTACTTACATCCGTTCATGCGTAGTTGCAACTACCATGGGCCCCGGTATCCGTGTTAACGCCGCTAAACTTGCGGTTTCTTCTTCCACGGAAGACTAAAAAATGCTTGACATACTTATAAAGGTGTGTTAAACTACTTGTGCTGTTCTAAAGACAGCAGGTGCAAATTTTGTATAATGGTCTTTGACCGCCTGCCGAGGAATGAGTTCATTACTTGATTTTTACTGTTAGGTAAGTGTGCCCTCCTCGTGTTGTGCGGGGAGGGCTTTATAAATGTAACGGAGGTGAATTTATTTGCCAAGCGTAAAAGTTTTAGAAGCGAAAAAAGCTGAGGTTGCCTCTATTTCGGAAAAACTCAAAAATGCGTGTGCCGGTGTCATTGTCGACTACAAAGGTATCAATGTTGCTGACGATACTGCTCTCCGTAAAGAACTCAGAGAAGCGGGTGTTGAATACACAGTTACCAAAAACACAATGATCGAACTCGCCATCAAGGGTACCGAACTTGAAGGTCTTTCCGAGTGTCTTGAGGGCACAACGGCTCTTGCTACATCCACAGACGACTATGTCGCAGCAGCAAGAATCCTTTGCAAATTTGCTTCGTCACACGACAGTTTCAAAGTTAAAAGCGGTTTCCTTGACAACGAGGTTATCAGTCTTGAAAAAATCGACAGTCTTGCCAAACTTCCCTCACGAGATGTATTGCTTGCTACTGTTTGCAGTGTGTTCAATGCTCCTATCGCGGCATTCGCACGTGCGGTTCAAGCTATCGTTGATAAGGATGGCGAAACATCGGAAGCAGCAGCCGAATAATTTGTTGCAAATAAAATCAGCCTAAAAAATTTAGGGCTATTAAATGGAGGAAAATAAAATGGCATCTGAAAAGATTACTGCTATTGTTGAAGAATTAAAAACACTTACAGTTCTTGAGCTCTCAGAACTTGTTAAAGCCGTAGAAGACGAATTCGGCGTATCCGCAGCAGCTGCTGTCGCTGTTGCCGCTCCCGTAGACGGTGGAGCCGCAGCCGCTGAAGAAAAAACAGAATTTGACGTTGTACTTGCTGAAGTCGGTGCAAACAAAATCGCTGTTATCAAAATCGTTCGTGAAATCACAGGTCTCGGCCTTGCTGAAGCAAAGGCTAAAGTTGACGGTGCTCCCGCAACTGTTAAAGAGGCTGCTTCTAAAGACGATGCCGAAGCAATCAAGGCAAAACTTGAAGAAGCCGGCGCAAAAGTTGAACTTAAGTAATTTATTTTCAACATATAAAACACAAAATTCGAGATCCGCTTTTGCGGGTCTCGTTTTTTGTGCCGTTTTTTCGGGTTTTGCGTTGTATTTAAAATCCGTTCGACAACGCTTTGATTTCTTGTTTTGCGGGGATTGAACCCGAAAAATGAAATTCAAACAAAAAACAAGCGGGTATTTTCCGAAATAATCAAAAACTTTCCGAAATTGTCCCAAAAAATTTCCCGAAAAGCAAAAAAATCCTTGACAATTGTTTGACCATGATGTAAAATGTATACTCAACTATAATGGATTATTAGTGTTACTATGTTTTCTCGCAAGTCGGAAAAGTAGTTAAAAACCATTGTTTTATGCGTTAATTATTTCTTTTTTGACTGTTTTTGCAACGGTAAAAAAGAATTTAGAATAAGAACGGAGTGATGTGTTTTATGGCGAACGTAAAACCCGTAAAGCTCGGTAAAAACACCAGAATGAGTTTTGCAGGAATCAATGAGGTCATGCAGATGCCAAACCTTATTGAAGTACAGAAAAACTCATACAAATGGTTCCTTGATGTCGGGCTCAGAGAAGTTTTCCGTGATATCGACGAAATCACGGATTATACGGGTAACCTTGTCCTTACGTTTATTGATTACCGTATGGACGAGAAGCCGAAGTACAGTGTTGCCGAATGTAAGGAGAGAGATGCTACCTACTCTGCTCCTTTAAGGGTGTTGGCAAGGCTTTACAACAAAGAAACCGGTGAAATCAAAGAAAACGAAGTATTTATGGGCGATTTCCCCATTATGACCGACAGCGGTACTTTCGTTATCAACGGTGCGGAACGTGTTATTATTTCGCAACTTGTTCGTTCACCCGGTGTATACTACGGTTTTACCTATGACAAAAACGGTAAAAAACTCTTTACATCCACTGTTATCCCCAACAGAGGTGCATGGCTTGAGTATGAAACCGATCAGAACGACATTTTCAACGTAAGAATCGATAAGAACAGAAAACTTCCTATCACTACGTTTATTCGTGCGCTCGGTCTTTCTTCCAACAACGATATCCGTGAATTTTTCGGTGATGACGACAGAATCGAAGCCACACTCGAAAAAGATTCCACCAAGAATACCGAAGAAGCGTTGCTTGAAGTTTACAGAAAACTTCGTCCCGGTGAACCCCCGACGCTTGAGTCGGCTGAAACTCACGTTAACAATCTTTTCTTCGATCCCCACAGATACGACATTTCAAGGGTCGGCAGATACAAATACAACAAAAAACTTTCTCTTACCGACAGAATCGAGGGCGGTGTTTCCGTCGATGATGTTTTCAGTCCGTTTACGGGCGAACTTCTTCTTTCCGCCGGTGAAAAAATCACTACGGAAAAGGCCAAAGAAATTGACCGTGCCGGTGTTAAAGAAGTTACTCTTGACGTTGAAGGCAAGCATGTTAAGGTCATTTCCAACAATATGGTTGACCCGCTTGATTTTATCGACGGCGTAACAAGAGAAGACCTTGAAAAAATCGCAATCAACGAAAAAGTCCGTTTCTCTGTTCTTAAAGAAATTATCGACGAATACGGCGACGATAAGGAACTTCTTCTTGAACAGATGCAAATGCGTTGCGATGACCTTATCCCGAAACATATTATAATAGATGATATTTTCGCATCAATAAACTATCTCAACTGCCTCGGCAACGAACTCGGCACGACCGATGATATCGACCATTTGGGCAACCGCCGTATCCGTTCCGTCGGTGAACTTCTTCAAAATCAGTTCAGAATCGGCTTTACGAGAATGGAAAGAGTCGTTCGTGAAAGAATGACACTTCAGGCACAGGAACCCGATAAGGCCACTCCCGCCGCCCTTATTAACATAAGACCCGTTATGGCGGCAATTAAAGAGTTCTTCGGTTCTTCACCGCTTTCGCAGTTTATGGATCAAACAAACCCGCTTGCGGAACTCACTCATAAGCGCCGTCTTTCGGCGTTGGGCCCCGGCGGTCTTTCACGTGACCGTGCAGGTTTCGAAGTTCGTGACGTTCACTACAGTCATTACGGCAGAATGTGTCCCATTGAAACTCCCGAAGGCCCCAACATCGGACTTATTTCGTACCTTGCGACATTCGCAAGAATCAATAAGTACGGCTTTATCGAAGCACCTTTCCGCAAAATCGACAAGAAAACGGGTAAGGTTCTTGACGAAGTTGAATATATGACCGCAGATGTCGAAGACAATTACTGCGTTGCACAGGCTAACGAGCCTCTTGACGAAAACAATTTCTTTATGCACGACCGTGTAACGGTTCGTTACCGCGATGAATTCCGTGAAGTACCGCCGAGTGCCGCCGACTATATGGACGTTTCGCCCAAGATGGTTGTGTCGGTTGCGACAGCGATGATTCCCTTCCTCGAAAACGACGACGCCAACCGTGCCCTTATGGGATCGAACATGCAGCGTCAGGCTGTTCCGCTTCTCAAAACCGAATCGCCCATTGTCGGTACCGGTATGGAGTATAAAGCCGCAGTCGACAGCGGTGTTGTTGTTCTCGCAAAGCGTGGCGGTATTGTTCAAAAAGTAAGCGCAAAGAAAGTTGAAGTCCTTACCGACAACGGCGAAACCGATGTTTACGAACTCATTAAATTTATGCGTTCCAACCAAGGCACTTGCATAAATCAGCGTCCCGTTGTCGAAATCGGTGAAAGAATAGAAGCCGGTGACGTTGTCGCCGACGGCCCCGCAACATCGCAGGGTGAAATTTCGCTCGGTAAAAACGCCCTTGTCGGATTTATGACATGGGAAGGTTATAACTACGAAGACGCTGTTCTTCTTAACGAAAAAATGGTTCGTGACGACGTTTACACTTCGATTCACATCGAAGAACACGAAGTCGAAGCCAGAGATACAAAACTCGGACCGGAAGAAATCACACGTGATATTCCCAACGTCGGTGAAGATGCTCTTTCAAACCTTGATGAAAACGGTATTATCCGTGTAGGTGCGGAAGTTCATTCGGGTGATATTCTTGTCGGTAAAGTTACACCTAAGGGTGAAACCGAATGCACTCCCGAAGAAAGGCTTCTTCGTGCGATCTTCGGCGAAAAGGCAAGGGAAGTCAGAGACTCCTCCCTCAGAGTGCCTCACGGTGAATACGGTGTTGTTGTTCAGGTTGAAGTGTTCACAAGGCAAAACAGCGACGAACTCAACCCCGGCGTCAACAAAGTTGTGCGTTGCTATATCGCTCAAAAGCGTAAAATCAGCGTCGGCGACAAAATGGCGGGCCGTCACGGTAACAAGGGTGTTGTTTCCCGCATTCTTCCTCAAGAAGATATGCCTTTCCTTCCCGACGGCACACCTCTTGATATTGTTCTTAACCCCTTGGGCGTTCCCTCACGTATGAACATCGGTCAGGTTCTCGAAGTTCATCTTGGCTACGCCGCAAGAGCGTTGGGATATAAGGTTATGACTCCCGTATTTGACGGTGCCCACGAAAAAGACATCCGTGAAATGCTTGAAGAAGCAAACCTTTCAACCGACGGTAAGACATGGCTTACCGACGGACGTACAGGCAGAAAATTCGATAACCCCGTTACGGTGGGTATAATGTATTACCTTAAACTTCACCATCTTGTTGACGATAAGATCCATGCCCGTTCAACAGGTCCTTATTCACTTGTTACACAGCAACCCCTTGGCGGTAAAGCGCAGTTCGGCGGTCAGCGTTTCGGTGAAATGGAAGTTTGGGCACTTGAAGCGTACGGTGCGGCTTATACTCTCCAAGAAATCCTTACCGTTAAGTCCGATGATGTTGTGGGACGTGTTAAAACATACGAGTCGATCGTTAAAGGTTATAACATTCCCAAACCAGGCGTTCCCGAATCGTTCAAAGTTCTTATTAAGGAACTCCAGTCGCTCGGTCTTGATGTACGTGTACTTGATAAGGATGATAATGAAATCGACCTCAGACAGAACTTTGACGACGAAGTTGTTCTTCCCGTGGTTGACAATTCCGAAATCGACGAGGCGTTCACAAGCGTTAACGATACGGAAGATGCAGACGGTTGGAACATAACCGACGAAGATTCGAAAGATGACTACGCTTTTGCGGCGGAGGCATTTGAAGAATCTCTTGACGAAGATGAAGATTTCTAATTAAAAATCCATCCGAATATTTATAGGAAGAAGGGTTATTCATATATGGCATACGATTCAGTTAATGTACCTGTTGAAGATAACAACATAGATTTTGAATCGATAAAAATAGGACTCGCTTCTCCGGATCTTATAAGAGAATGGTCTCACGGTGAGGTAAAAAAACCCGAAACGATTAACTACCGTACTCTTAAACCGGAAAAAGAAGGTCTTTTCTGCGAGAAAATTTTCGGGCCCACAAAGGACTGGGAATGCCATTGCGGAAAATATAAAAAGATTCGTTTTAAAGGCAAAGTCTGTGAACGTTGCGGTGTTGAAATCACCAAAGCCAAAGTCAGACGTGAGCGTATGGGTCACATCGAACTTGCCGCTCCCGTATCACACATTTGGTATTTTAAGGGCACACCGTCAAGAATGGGGCTTATGCTCGATATTTCGCACCGTGACCTTGAAAAAGTCCTTTATTTCGCAAAATATATCGTCATCGATCCCGGTGACACACCGCTTGAGAAAAAGCAGATTCTCAGCGAAAAAGATTATGAAGAAATGGTCGAAAGATACGACCGTGATTCATTCAGAGCCGCGATGGGTGCGGAAGCGATCCAAGAACTTCTTGCGGAAATCGACGTAAACGCTCTTTGTGACGAACTTCACAAAGAACTTGAAACCGCCGCGGGTCAGAAAAAAATCCGCATACTCAAACGTCTTGAAGTATGCGAAGCATTCAAAAATTCGGGCAATCGCCCCGAATGGATGATTCTTAACGTTATTCCGGTTATTCCGCCCGATATCCGCCCCATGGTTCAACTTGACGGTGGCAGATTTGCAACATCCGACCTCAACGACCTTTACAGAAGGGTTATCAACAGAAATAACCGACTTCAAAAACTTCTTGAGTTGGGCGCTCCCGGAATCATCGTAAACAACGAAAAAAGAATGCTCCAAGAGGCTGTTGACGCCCTTATCGACAACGGCAGACGTGGCAGACCCGTTACGGGCCCCAACAACCGTGCTCTTAAATCACTTTCCGATATGCTTAAAGGTAAGCAGGGACGTTTCCGTCAGAACCTTCTCGGTAAACGTGTTGACTACTCAGGCCGTTCGGTTATCGTTGTCGGCCCCGAACTTAAACTTTATCAGTGCGGTCTTCCCAAAGAAATGGCACTTGAACTCTTTAAGCCGTTCGTTATGAAAAGACTTTGTGAACTCGGCAAAGCCAATAACATCAAATCGGCAAGAAAAATGGTTGAAAGAGCCAGCACCGAAGTATGGGATGCTCTTGAAGTTGTTATTAAAGACCACCCCGTAATGCTCAACCGTGCCCCCACACTTCACAGACTCGGTATTCAGGCATTCGAGCCCGTGCTTGTTGAAGGCAGAGCAATCAAACTTCATCCGCTTGTTTGTACGGCGTTTAACGCCGACTTCGACGGTGACCAGATGGCTGTTCACGTACCGCTTTCCGCCGAAGCACAGTCGGAAGCAAGGTTCCTTATGCTTGCCGCAAACAACCTTCTTAAACCTTCCGACGGCAAACCCGTTGTTGTTCCCACACAGGATATGATCTTGGGTTCGTATTACTTAACGCTTGTTAAACCCGACGAAAAGGGTAACGGCAAAGTGTTCAGAAATGTTGACGAAGCCATGATGGCATACGAAGAAGGGGACATCGGCTTGCACGCTCCCATTAAGATTCGTATGAACAAAGAGGTTGACGGCAAAGTTTATACCGAACTTCTTGAAACAACACTCGGTAAGGTTATATTCAACGCTCCCGTTCCGCAGGATCTCGGATTCGTTGACAGAAGCAAACCCGAAAATATGTTCAAACTTGAAATTAACGAACTTGTTAACAAAAAAGTTTTGGGACGTATTATCGAACGCTGTATAAGAGTTCACGGTACCGCAAAATCCTCAGTAGTTCTTGACAACATCAAGGCTCAAGGTTACAAATATTCAACACGAAGCGGTATCACGGTTGCTGTTTGCGATGCTACCATTCCCGAAAAGAAAGCGCAGTATCTTGCCGAAACCGAGGCTCTTATCGACACAATCGAAGAAGATTACCAAATGGGTCTTCTCAGCGATCAAGATCGCTCACGCAGTAAAATCAAAGCGTGGGAAGTTTGTACGAAAAACGTTTCTGCCGAACTTCGCAATGCGATGGATCCGTACAACCCCATTTTTATGATGCTTGACTCCGGTGCCCGTGGTTCCGACTCACAGCTTCGTCAGCTTGCCGGTATGCGTGGTCTTATCGCCAACACAGCGGGTAAAACAATCGAAATCCCCATCAGGGCTAACTACCGTGAGGGTCTTAATATTATCGAATACTTCATTTCTTCACGTGGTGCACGTAAAGGTCTTGCCGATACAGCACTTCGTACCGCCGACTCAGGTTATCTTACAAGACGTCTTGTTGACGTTTCGCAGGAAGTTATCATCCGTGAGGAAGATTGCCATTGCCACGACGGTCTTGAAGTTTACGATATCAAAGACGGAAACGACATTATCGAGCCTTTGAGCGAACGTCTTACGGGCCGTTATCTTCTTGAAAACTTCTGCGACGAAAACGGCGAACTTATTTGCGATACCGACACAATGATTGACGATTCTCTCGCAAAGAAAATTGCCGATATTGTAAATTCCCGTTCCAACGAAGCCGACAGAAAAATCAAAATCCGTTCGCTTCTTACTTGCGAATGCGATCACGGTGTATGTATTAAGTGCTACGGTTCGAACCTTGCAACAGCGGGCCCCGTAACCGTCGGCGAAGCGGTAGGTATCATTGCCGCACAGTCTATCGGTGAACCCGGTACACAGCTTACAATGAGAACGTTCCATACCGGCGGTGTTGCTTCACAAGCTGATATCACACAGGGTCTTCCCCGTGTTGAAGAACTTTTCGAAGGCAGAAAACCCAAAACTCTCGCAATGCTCAGCGAAATCGACGGTAAGGTTTCGTTTGAAGATATCAAAAAGAGTAAATATGTTGTCGTTACGGGCGAAGACGATGTTAAAAAATATCTTATTCCCTTCGATGCAAGACTCTGTCAGGAAATTCAAGAGGGCGCACACATCACAAAAGGTCAGCACCTTACCGAAGGTGCGGTTAACCCCCACGATGTTTTGGCTGTTCTCGGCGTAGATGCGGTTCACAACTACCTTATTAAGGAAGTTCAAATGACATACCGTATGCAGGGTGTTGACATCAACGATAAGCATATCGAAGTTATCGTTCGCCAGATGATGAGAAAAGTTAAGATTGAAGATCAAGGTTCAACAAGTCTTCTTCCCGGAACTTCCGTTGAAAAACGTGAACTCAATCTTGCAAATGCAGAGGCGAAAGCACGTTGTGAGGCAGAGGGTATGCCCTTTACACCGGCAACGGCATCACCGGTTCTTCTCGGTATAACAAAAGCTTCTCTCGCTACGGAATCGTTCCTTTCCGCAGCATCGTTCCAGGAAACAACAAAAGTTCTTACCGATGCCGCAATCAAAGGCAAAGTCGATCCGCTTCTCGGATTGAAAGAAAACGTTATTATCGGTAAACTTCTTCCCTCCGGAACAGGTATGAAGTGTTACAGCGATGTTGAGGTTGTTCCCACCGCTGTGCCGGAAGATGCGTTTAATGCGATAGAAATTCCTATGGAATAATTTTAAAACTCCCTGTGAAGATAAAATTCACGGGGAGTTTTTTGCTTATATCTGCTTTTTATGTGTTGAACGGCGTTGAGCATTTACCGAAATGCAGACAATAATAAAAGTGACTGACGTTTTTCGCAAACCGTCGGTCACATTTTTTTATAATCATCGGGTAATTTCGGATTGTCCGTAAGATTTAATATATAGTCGGTTGAGACTTCGTAAAAACGGCTTAATTCAATAAGATGTTCAATCGGAAGTCCGCGTTTGCCGTTTTCATACATTCCGTATGCCTGTTTTGTGATTTTTAAATGATGAGCGATGTCTTCTTGACGGCAGTCGTGGTCGATTCGTAAATCGTAAAGCCGTTTTGTGTAATCCATTATATCCACCTCAAGAGTATGATACAACAAATTGTTTACTTGTTGCTTGACAGTAAACAAAATGTGTACTATAATGAGCCTGTAAACATATTGTTTACCATCGTGGCGTAAAAATAAGATCCAAGTAGTTTTAGGAGGTAATGTTAATGAAAAAAGTTTTGTCAGGATTTTTGGCACTCATAATGGCATTCGGAATATTCTGTTCCGTGCCGTTTACGGAATCACCGTTTAAATTTACGGTGAATGCTAAGAGCGTTGATGATTTGTCGTTTCGCTTGAATGGTGATAAAAAATCATATTATGTCAGTGATTGTAAAACCTCGGCAAGCGGTGATTTGACAATTCCGTCAACATACTATGGTTTGCCTGTGACAAGTATAGACGATAGTGCTTTCTACGGTTGCACGAGTTTAACATCGGTCACAATCGGCAATGGCGTAACGAGTATAGGCGAGTATGCTTTCTACAATTGTACGAATCTCGCATCGGTCACAATCCCCAACAGCGTGACGAGTATAGGACGTTCTGCTTTCTACGGTTGCACGAATCTCGCATCTGTCACAATCGGCAACGGTGTGACGAGTATACCATATCGTGCTTTCTACGGTTGCACGAGTTTAACATCGGTCACAATCGGCAATGGCGTAACGAGTATAGGCGAAGATGCTTTCTACAATTGCACGAGTCTCGCATCCGTCACAATCCCCGACAGCGTGACGAGTATAGATTGGCAGGCTTTCTACAATTGCACGAGTCTCGCGACAGTCACAATCGGCAACGGTGTGACGAGTATAGGTTGGTATGCTTTCGGAGATTGCACGAGTCTTTCCGATGTTTATTACTCCGGAAAGCAAAATGAATGGAACGAT
>CAYPAB010000055.1:0-11230 GCA_964408605.1 uncultured Eubacteriales bacterium | reverse complement strand
GCGGTTTTTGTTTTGCCCGAACAGGGGGTCAGTTCCTTCCCTGTCTTATAAAGTGTGTGGGCGCTAAGTGCACAAAACGATGCTGCGGTGTGCAGTTGCGGTTGAGTGCGCGGCGGTCGGGGTTCGTTTGAACTTTCGGCACAACGCTCACCGCTATGCGCTCTGAGCAATTCGGCGCTGTGCACTTTGTAGAAGTCAGCAGGACTTTAAGCCCGCGGTCAGTTGTTTGTTCTGCCCGAAACCCTGTGTAAAGTTATTTTTCTTTACATTTGGCGTAAGGTTTCGGAAATTTTCGAAAGGGGGACTGTGCGACAAAAATGTTTCTCCGCAGTCAGTGCGTGTCTGCGGTTTGGCGTTTTAAGTTAACGCACGCGTATTTTTGTATTGGCGTACTAAAATATGGAGGTAAAACTTTATGAAACAATCAACTAAATTGTTGAGTTTGGTTCTTGCTCTTGTTTTGGCTTTCGGTTGCTTCTCGGTTATCGGTAACGCTGCTCTCGTTAAATCCGAGGTTGCTTGGGATAACATCGACGACGCTAAACTCACAGCCGAACAGGTTGCTGACCTTGCTCTCGACATGGTAGATGCCGACGTGCTCGCCGACATCGAACCTATGGACTTGTCCATCCTCGGCACACTTGACCTTTCAAGTGTCGACAAAGCGTTCGCAAGCATTTGCGACCTTCGTGATAGTTTTTGGTGGACTATAGGTAACGGTCTTCTTAATGACATTGGAGACTTGGATTTCAAGCCGCTTGCTAAAAGTGGCGATTTTGGTAAACCCTATAAGCGTTCAGACGGCGATCTCAAAATTGTCGAACAACTGCTTGAATTTATCGGTACCAATACCAACGCCGAAATCCTTTCAAAAGCCGCATACGGTATAGGCACCAAAAACGGTGTTGACCTCGGACTTATCGAAAGTTTCCTCGATCTCGGTGAGGTCGGCGACATACTTGCGAACATCCCCGGCTACCTTGTTGAACTCGCTTACGATGAACTCGTTTTCGGTTCTTACGGTTATCCCGATGATGTTGAGGATCTCAAAAAAGCCGGTAGCTCACTTCCCGAAGACGTTAACACTCTCGACAAAGTTGCTAACCAAGCTATTGTAGGTCTTCTTTCAAGCCCTCAGGATTACGATTGGGTTCCCAATTCCGAAGGTGTTAAGGAAAAGGTTTGGAATCCGGATTCTGTTGTATTCCCCTCAATTGCCGAATACAGCAAAGCGGATATCGCCGGTTATTTCAACATCAACGATGCAAATAACGGTCTTTTCACCCTTATCGACAAACTTGCGCCTTTCGCAATTTATGACCTCGGTGTCGGCGCTCTTAACAACAACCTTAAAAAGGAACTTATGGAAGCCGTTGACGTTGACTTCGACGAAGTTGATGCTACAACACTTCCCACCGCTGTTGCCGAAGCCTTCGAGGTTGACGCCGAAGACGGCAAAGAGAGTTATGTTACTTACATCGCTCACGACAAAATTATGCAGAGCGGTTCGGATTGGTACTATACCACATTAAAGACCAGAACCGTTGTTGACGCAAACGGCGATCCCGTTCTTGACGACGACGGTAAAGAACAGTCCAAAAAGACACGTGTCTTCTACAAGGCGAACACAGCGGGCGCAAACGATTTCTACAGCCTTATCGATTTCGGTTGGGAATTTGTTGCTCCGAAGCCGTTGACAGAAGAAGAAGATAGTGCCGATTTCGCTTTGGATAACCTTTCCGTAATCAACTACAAGGCTCTTATTGATGAATACGGTTCAATCACGGAATCTCTTAACCACCTTCTTTATGTTGTTTTCGAAACAGCACTTAAAGAAGATGTTAAAACGGATTTCGAAACATTAACAGGTGCTGCTTGGGAAGACGGCGCAACATCCGATGTATTTATGGATAACGCCGAGCGTCTTCTTAAATACCTTCTTTCCGAATACGCCGACAAGATTTTCGGCAGATCTTCACCCTATGTTGCATGGGAATATTCGGATGTTGAAGATAAGAGCATTATTGAGATCATTGCTATCATAGGCCCCGTATTCTTTGAAGATGCTATGCCTCAACTTGTAATGCCCAAGAATGCCGACGGCACTTACGCATTCCATGACGGCGTTCAGATTCTTGAATTCGGCGCAGTCGTTATCCGTGAATTTATTACGGAAATCGCTCCCAATGTTAACTATGATTCTTACATCTTCGCAGAAGGTAACGTAAGATCCGCAAACGACAGACAGTTTGCAACACATACCGACGAAGAATGGTTCAACATCATTCTTAACATGGGTCTTGACATCGCTTATACATATCTTAATAATATAACGAACTTCAACACGGCAATTCCCGCAAAGGGTATTGATGAAGCCCGTTGGAAAGATATGCTTAATGCGGTTATTATGTGGTGTGCAAATTATGTAGGTAGCGGTAACGCAAGTATTATTCACGGTTTCGAACCGAATACTATCGCAACATATTCCGACCCGCTTGACAAACTCAGCTACATTCTTAACACACTTCTTCCCCTTGGTTTCATTAACGGTTGCACAACCGAAGCGTTTGATTTCGATGTAAGCGTTGTCTTTGGAAAACTTAAAAACCTTCTTACAACATTCGATCTCACAAACGTTGTTTCGCTCTTCGGCAGAAATGCTGATTCCACACGCAACATTTTTGATGAAAACCTTATCACTGTCATTTTCACACTCGTTAATGACATTGTGAACCTCATTCTTCCCATCTCCGAAAACGGTGACAGTGTAAGTAACCTTATCCAGGCTGAAAATGCTATGAGCATTGATGCTGCGGTAACACAGGCTAACCTTAAAATTACCGTTAAGCAGCTTCTTAAAGCGCTCAATACTCAGAAGACCGATCTTCTTAACTGTGCACTTCCCGTGCTTAGTATGTTCATTGAGGGTTGGGGAACAGAACAGGAATTCAAAACTCCTTCGATTTCACTTTCCGACTCCATCTCTCTTACAAACGGTGCGACATCCGCTGATGTTACCGTTAACGTTAGAAACAGAGCAGAAGGTGTTTGGAGGCATTACAGAGATGCCGCCGGTAACGAATATACCGACGAACAGTACCAGATCATAATGACAGGCGTTGCCGCTTATAACTTCGACGGTTCGGCATCTTCTTATGTAACAATTAAATCGTTCACAAACACAAACATCGATTACGGTGCTCCGGGTACCTTCGTTTACTCCGTAACGGGTGTTCCCACAACCGGTGCTGCGGTTCGTTTCGACGTTAAGTACAAAGTTATTGACGAAGACGGTCAGGAAATGGCTAACGGCAAAGAATTCGTTATACGTTCTTATGCATGGCTTAACTACAACAAAACGGATGCTAATACCGTTGTCATCAACAACGAAAATGATGCTGAAGTTGAGGCATACACACCTCAGTATGTAGGTCTTACGGCCGCTGCCGATGATCCGGAAACTTATTTCGGAAACCTTAACACAAGTGGTGTTTACCGTAAAGGTGAAACTAGCGGTGCAGACCAAACTGTTGCGGTTTCAAATAACACAGGTGTAGTTGACGGTCTTAACTTCTCCGACTACTCTGTAAAACTCTCTAAACCCAGCAGTGGCGGTCTTTTTGGTTCTGCCGACAAGTACAGAGCAAAAGTTCGTAACTTTGCAACATACAAACAGGATGTTACAAGTGATAACGATGGTAGCACAAAAGCAACCATCGATGTCAAGGGTTCGGTTGATGCCGCTGCATGGCTCGCCGCAGACAAAAAACCCGGTTCCGAAACGAAAATTAACATCTCTCTTAAAAATACAACCAAAAAGACCGATAAGAAGTACGATTTCGTTCTTAAGTATTACGATGATACCTCTTTCAACAACCTTGCTTCTCTTGCGGGTAAAGAAATGAGCAACGTAAGAATGGATGCGGACTATAACGCAACCGGTTACTATTATGCAAACCGTATTCTTACATCCTCAAACTCCAAAAACGACAAGGGCGAAGATGTTATTCGTGAATCTAACTTCAGCGATGTTGTTTGGATTCTTGCGGATGATACCGGTTACAGCGCTACGGGTGTTACGGAATATCCCGGATCACAAGTTACCGTTACCGGCACAGATTCCGACGGTGTTGAAACGGAAGGTACCGTTCTTGTTAACGGTGTTGAAAAAGAAGTTATCAAAGTAACAAAAATCAACTGCGCAACAGCGGTTTCAACTTACAAGGCAGCATTCCTTCAAGGTATGCACTCCGGTAAACAGGTTTGGAACGCAAACTCAATTTATACCCAGACTGAAGACTATATAGCACTTCGTGTTGCTGTCAACGATATGAACTACTGTAAAAAATCAGCGGCACAGATCGTTGCGGAAGGCAACGGCGACAACATCGACGCCGCTGTTGATACCCTCAAAGCAAACCTTGTTTCACTCGGTGAAGAATACAGCGACAACAAAGACTATACAGATTATAAGATGTACAGATGGAACCGTTACACCGACGCTCGTAAAGCCGGCGACAAACTTGTTAACCTCAAGAATGACGCCTCCAACAACAGCGTACAGGAAATCGACGAAGAATTCCCCTATACATCTATTAAAGAGGATGACCTCAGAGCCCTCGTAAACGGTGACAAATATTCAACATACATTCTTGCTCTGCTTGAGAAGATGGATGAAGAAGAAATTGAAGAAACCAAAAAATGGCTCGAAAACAAAAAGACCGAATACGGTTCAAAAACACTTCTCGATGTCGAAATGGCTGACTCCTACCTCGGACGTACGGCTGAGCGTCTTCTTGCGAGAGAGCACGGTGTAATCACCACATACCTCGCAGACGAAATCGCTTCCGCAAACGCAATGGTCGGTGCTCAAAGCCAGTATACGGCACGTAGCTGGGCTAAATACTCCGAGGCACTTGCCGCGGCTAACGAAGTTCTTTCAAATCCCACTCAGATGAGCGTATTTGATGCTAAATACGAACTTCTTGTTGCACGTAACAGACTTGTTAAGGTTGATGATGAAGCAGATTACTCCGAACTTGAAGCACTTATCGCTCAGGCTCAGCAGGTAATGGCTAACACAAGCCTTTACAACAACACAAACAAGGAAATCGGTCAGGTTCTTGCAGAACTCGGTTACGATCGCCTTGTTAACGCAGACGGCGATGAAGTCGAACTCTTCCCCGGTTCCGCACTTCTTGTAAACGAAGAGCCCTATTCAACCGATGATCAGAAGAAAGTCGACAGAGCCGCAACAGCACTTAAAGAAGCTCTTGCAAGACTTAAATTCAAAGGTGTTAACATTTCGGGCGGAAATGTCAAGACGGAAACAATCGTTCCCGCTGACATTAACAAAGGCACAGACGCTGTTACCGCTTCTGTCGCCAGAATCGCTCCCGAACTTAACGCAGATGCTGTTAAGAATCTCTTCAGCGCAACTGCGACAAGCGCAAATGTTACAAAAGACCTTATCACTGTTTCCGAAGATGTTAACTACACAATCGATACCGACCTCGACGGTTTCGCAGGCACTAACTCAACAGTTACATTCTACACACTTGTCGGTGGCGTAAAAGTTCCTGTTGCTACAGTTAAAGTTGTTGTTGAAGCCGACGTAAACGGTGACGGTGTGCTTGACGTTCTCGACGGTGCACTTACAGAACTTGTTTCCAACGAACATGCACGACTCAACGGTTGCTACTTCATAGCCGCTAACCTTGATGTTGCATCCGAAGGAATCGTAACCACTGACTATTCGGCAGTTGTCAACAAGATTCTCGCTTAATTTAAGTCGCTCGGTCATTAGACCGAAAAAGTAATTGCAAATCCCTTTTAAAATCAAACCGACCCTTGCCGAAGATTTTCTTCGGCGGGGGACGGCACGAAAAACAAAACCGTTATATGCATAATATATAATAGTATACTTTTTCGTGAAAGACGTTGGTTTTATAAGCGGTACGGCGAAAGCCGTAATTTGGAGAGAAATGTATCATTTCCAAGGAGGCAAACAAATGTCAAAGACAAGAAAACTTCTCAGTGTTGTTCTTGCACTTGCTATGGTCGTTTCTATGTTTGCTGTTTCCGTAAACGCAGCATCATATTATTATGAAACAGAAGAAAGCAAGGCTGATTACACACAAACTTGGGGTCTCAGCACCCCCGTTAAGAACGCCGACGGCACCTATTCCGTAAATGTTTCTCTTAAAACAGACTACGCAACAGGTCCCATTCAGTTTGTTCTTACAAACTCAAACTCAACCGTAGCATCGATTAAATCCGTTTCACTCGGTGCAGGTATTCCCGCTTCTTACAATGCCGAAATTTATGTCGGTAAATCAAGCGGAAAAGTTATGATCATCTCTGATACATCGGGCGGTTCCGCAATCGCCGCTACCGAAATCGACGGCGTTATCGCTACTGTTGTTTACACTTACAGCGGTTCGGGTTCGGCAACAATCGCCATTCAAAACAGCCCCAAATCCGCAACTAACGTAAACGGTACTCTTATCGCCGCTCGTATGAGCAACGCTAACATCGTTACAGGCGACGCTATCACAGGTCAAACTGTTACAAGTGTCGGCAACTCCGTAACAATCGGCGCTTCCGCTAAACCTACACTTGCTGTTATAGAAGACACTATCGGAGTTATCGATAAGACAAGAACTTCCGAAGGTTGGGACGGTCTCAGCGATATGGCTACCGACAGTGGAGTCTTCACCGGTTATATCTACGGCGTTGAGCCCGAATACGGTGAAACCATCGCTGATGTTTTCGAGGTTAAAAACGGCGGTTCTATGCAACTCACATACCTTGATCCCGAGTCGGAAACAGAAGGTACCGGTACAATCGTTGAGGTTCTTGATACCGACGGCAAAACCGTTCTTGAAACTTACGTTCTCGTTATTTTCGGTGACGTTAACGGTGACGGATATATTGATGATGGTGATGCTTTAGACGCGGGGCTTCATAACGTATACGGTTATACTGATAGTGCCGACGGAATGCGTATGGATCGTGCTTATCAGATATTTGCCGGCGACGTAAATTGCGACGGTTTTGTTGATGATGGTGACGCTCTTGATATGACGCTTCATAATGTTTACGGTTACGTTGACGGTGCTGACGGCATGCGTATGTATCAAGCTGATGTTATGGCTAATCTTTAATCATAACGTTTAAGGTAAAATTTTAATATTTACACAGGAGGCTACTTAAAATGTCTAAGAAAATTTTAAGTATGGCACTTGCGGTTATAATGCTCATCTCCGTATTCGCATTTTCCGCTTCTGCCGCAAACACAACTGTTACAACAACTTTCCCCACAGCGGGTAAGGCAGGTTACAGAGTTGTTTCCGACGCTTATGTCGGAATGCCCAGAGATTCAATAGTAACAGTTAAAGTTTATTGGGTTCTTCCCTACGGTGCGGATAGACCCTCGTTAATGAGTACAGGTAAGTTGTTACTTGCTTATAACGGCGCAAAATATAAGATCAATACAGCAAACGAAGGAAATACAAGTCAATGCTTTGATGCAATGACTATCGGTGCTTCTTACACATCACTTTTTAATAGTGAGTCTGCTGTTAACACAGGAACAACTGTTGCCAATAGTACTCTTACTGATGCAAAGTTAACCGAAGTTGAAAAAACATACGGTTGGACCAAAACTGTTCTTGCATCTTACGATCTTTTACCAACAGCCGGTACTAAACCCGCTCAAGGTTTCGCTTATGACTACGACTGTGAAATTATTTCGCTTTCTTTCACAGCGTTGGATACCATTACAGCTAACGATGTTATCGGTATTCCCGATACAACTCTCGGCAGTATGACAACAATACAGTCAAGTAATGGTACTAGTTTGGTGAGATATGCTAAGAATGTTGTTAACTCCGAACCCGCTGTTCCCACAGTTTCATCTGTTAACGAAACATCCGGTGCAAAATTCCGTATGAGCGAAGATGAAGGTAAAGTTGACCTCGGTATCACAGGTACAGTTAAATCTGTTTCTCTTAACCCCGGTAAGACTTTTAAAAATGGCAGATATGTTGCGGCTAACCTTACCGCAGTCGGCGTTCAGGCTCGTGTTGACGGCGTTGTTGCCGCAGCGGAAGACGGTTATGTATACGAAACATCCGACGGTTACCAATTCCGTGCCGCTATCACAGGTATGGATGCAGCCGGTCTTTCAAAAGACATCGATGTAAGAACTTACATCACCGACAACGCCGGCAACACATATTTCTCCAACTGGATGAATATTGATGCCAAAACCGCTCATAACGCTTCCGTTTCGGCAAGTGGCGGCAAATTCGCAGGTATTCTTTAATTAAAATGATTTCGATTGCTTACGAAAAACCCGATTTTCGAATTGAAGAATTTTCTTTTGAAGATGTTCTTTCAACTTCGGCGGTTGTCACAACCGCCCCCACCGAGCCACCGACTACGTTGCCCGGCGCAACGATCGGTGACGGAAGCGGCGGCGGATTGACAATTCCGTGGTCGGACTTTTTCCAGTAACCTTCAATTAATACAACGAGATATTGAAAGGAGTATTTTTGATGAAAAAATACACAGCACCTGAGCTCGAAATCATGGAGTTCGAGCTCGAAGATGTACTCACCATCTCTTACGGCGAAGATATCAACAAAGGTTGGTATTAATTCCGTAAGAACGGTTGATCAACTTGAAACTCTTTGACCTTTCGGGGTCAAAGGGTGAAGGGCATCTTCCAACTTAAATTAACCAAGCCGAGGGTCACCTCGGCTTGTGTGTTATAAAAAGAGTTTTTGCTTTTCCGTTTGTTTTATTTTTGATTTTCCGCTTTTCTGTTTGCGTTTAAAAATTTAAAGATTTAAACCCGAACACAAAAACAGAATTTAAAAAGAAGAATCATAAAAGAAGAATCATAAAAGAAGAATCATAAAAGAAGAATCATAAAAGAAGAATCATAAAAGAAGAATTTAAAAACCCACGCCGACCGATTCGGGCGTTTTTTAAGGAGAATCGCATTGAAAATTAAAACCGCCGACTTGATTTTGGAACTCGATATTAAACACGATTTGCTTTTGTCACGCATTGAACCGTATAAATATAACGGCACCGACACCCCCGACATCGTTTTTAACGTTTCGCAAAAATATTACAGCGACCGTGAAAAAGAGCATCCCTCACTCACCCCCGCCGAGGTCGAATATTTGTGGAGCGGTGCGTATTTTTACGAACAACTCACTCGCTTTAACGGTGTTATGCTTCACGCCTCGTGTGTTGAATATGAGGGCAAAGCATATCTTTTTTCGGCACGTTCGGGAACGGGCAAATCAACTCACACTCATTTGTGGCTTAAATATTTAAACGGCGCCCGTATAATTAACGATGACAAGCCCGCCATAAGGTATGTTGACGGTGTGTTTTACGCCTACGGCACCCCGTGGAGCGGAAAAACAAACGAAAGCGTTAACATCGGTGTGCCTATTGGCGGAATCGCTTTTTTAACCCGTGGGGAAAACACCATCAAAAAAATTCCGGGGATCAAGGCTCTCAAAACTTTTTTGAACCAAACCGTTCGCCCCGACGACAAAGAACTTATGAAAAATATGCTCGACACTCTCAACAAAATTCTTTGCGAAGTGCCGATTTACGAACTTTCGTGCGATATGTCCGAACAGGCTGTTTTAACCTCGCTCAACGGTATGCGAAACGCCGAATAATCGCATTGAAAATGTCGAATAAACGCATTAAATAATTGTTGTAATATTTTCCCTCAAGTATTATAATGATACTATATAATTTTTAGGGTGATTTTTATGTCAAAATCTCAAAAGAAAAAAAGCAAAAAATTCGTCGTCGGTGTAATTTGCATTGTGCTTGTTTTGTGCATCGGTCTTTTCGGTGCGGGCTTTTCGTTATATTGGCACAGCCTGAAAAACGCCGTTCCCGAAGTTGAGGACACAATGACTTACGACTTCGACGAAAACGAAATAATTCCTCCCGCACTTCAGGATGACCCCGATTTCGACCGCATTTTTGAGGGTAATGCTTCAGAACTCAAAGCGGCAATTAAAGAATGGGCAACAAACGGCGGTGACATAATTTACAGCCAAGATGTTATCAACATTCTTTGCCTCGGTGTTGACACTCGTAACAAAAGCACGATTTCGGGTCTTACCGACTCCATGATTATTGTTTCCGTTAACAAAAAACTCGGCACAATAACTTTCACTTCGGTTATGCGTGACAGTTACGCTTATTTGGAATCCCCCGACGGGGTCGGCAGTTTTAACAAAATTAACTCCGCTTTTCCGTTCTACGGCGTCGAAAATCTTATAAACACCCTCGAAACTCACTTCAAAATAAGAATCGACGGCTACGCCATGATAAACTTTGCGCTGTTTAAAGCCGTTATCGATAAATTGGGCGGTGTTACCGTTCCCGTTCAGCAATACGAAGCCGATTACATAAACGGCATTTACGATTTCAACGTCGGTGCGGGCGATGCGGTCACCTTGAACGGTGACGAGGCTCTCGCTTTTTGCCGAAGCCGTAAGTGTGACGCCGACGGTGACATCAGCCGTACACGTCGCCAACGTCAGGTGCTTACCGCACTTTTGAAAAAGGCCGCCGAAATCGAACCCTCCGAAGTTACCGACTATGTTAAAACTTTTTTGCCCTATGTTGAAACAAGTTACAACGAAGCGGAGGCTGTTTCGCTCGCCGGTAAAGCGGTTATAGGCGGTTGGGCTACGTTCGAGGTCACTCAACTTGTTATGCCCGACGAAGCATCACGCAAGGCGCACTCCGGCGATGTTTGGTATTGGGAAGTCGACTATCCGCTTGCCGCCCAAACACTTCAAAATACCATATACGGTTACAGTAATATTACCCTCTCACCAAACAGAAAAACCTTTTATTAAGGGAAAAAAGCGCATAACGAACAAACCTCGCCACTCGGCGTGCCCCTGCACGCCGTCGGGCAAGCAAAACAAGTTTTGCTCAGTTTGTCCATTCTGCATCTTTTTTCCATCTTAATAAAAAGCGCATAACGAACAAACCTCGCCACTCGGCGTGCCCCTGCACGCCGTCGGGCAAGCAAAACAAGTTTTGCTCAGTTTGTCCATTCTGCATCTTTTTTCCATCTTAATAAAAAGCGCATAACGAACAAACCTCGCCACTCGACGTGCCCACTCTCACTATTAAAAGTTCAGACCGCAAAAACATCAAATCGAGTTTT
>CAYPAB010000054.1:0-11279 GCA_964408605.1 uncultured Eubacteriales bacterium | reverse complement strand
ACGAAGAAAATTTTTTAACGGTACCGAAACACTTTTTTGAAATTTTCAACAAAAACGAAAATTTTAACTCTCGTTTTTCTTTCAACTTGATTTTTTAGCATTCGGCTGTGATTTTTTATCGTAAAACACTTGACAAACCGTATGTTTTTTTATATAATTCAATACGTTGCAAATACGGACCATTAGCTCAGTTGGTTAGAGCAACCGGCTCATAACCGGTTGGTCCGGGGTTCGAGTCCCTGATGGTCCACCAAAAAATTCCGTTCACGAAAGTGAGCGGAATTTTTTACTTATTCACTATTCACTCTTAATTCTTAACTGAAAACGCCTAACTCAACGTCTTACATCTTCATCGATTCAAACGAAATACCGTTTAATTTTCAATATGAATATGTCTCGGTAAGCCGTTTATGAAAATCGGTGTCAGTTCCGCTTGAATGAGCGGTCGTGCGTATTGATGAAAGACGGGTAACATATCGGTGTAGTCGGTGTTTATCCATTCGAGAGGGATTTTCTTTTCAAAATTTGCAACCCGATGGATATCGTGTGCTTCCGTTGTGCATTGATACGGATCGTTTGAAATTCGCTTTAAGCCGATCATTTCACCGCTGTGCCCCTCAAATGCCGATTTTGTGGCGGCACCGCCGACTTGATATGCTTCCGTAATATCCGTTCGGCTTGTTACGTGACCCGCACATCTTTGCAATGTCGAAAGTTCAATCGAACGTGATTTCACTCCGAGTTTTTTCATTACCGCATTGCTCAAATAACGTGCTGTACCCGTGAGATTTTTGTGTCCGAATGCGTCCGTAAATCGTGTGTCGTCGGAAAGTTCGCAAACATATCTGCCGTCGCTGAGTTTTATGCCCTCCGAAACGGCAATTACGATATCTCTTTTGTTTTTTAAAAGTTTTTCGGTTTTTGTAATAAAGTTTTCGTTGTCAAACGGAACTTCCGGCAGGCATATCATATCAACACCTTCGCAGTCTTCCGAACGTGCCAGGGATGATGCCGCCGTCAACCAGCCGGAATTTCTGCCCATTATTTCAACGACCGTAACATACGGCGTGTCGTAAACAGTTGCGTCACGCACGATTTCTTTCATAACAACACCGATGTATTTAGCCGCCGAGCCGTAGCCGGGTGTGTGGTCGGTCAGCATTAAGTCATTGTCGATTGTTTTCGGAACACCCATAAATTTTATACCGCTGTTTGTTTCTTCGGCGTAATCCGAAAGTTTGCAAATTGTGTCCATGCTGTCGTTACCGCCGATATAAAAAAACCATTCAATGTCCAGTTCTTTAAGTATTTTAAAAATTTTTTCGTATATCTCACTGTCCGCATCAAGCGAGGGCAGTTTGTATCTGCAAGAGCCCAAAAAAGCCGACGGTGTGCGTTTTAAAAGTTCAATTTCGAGGTTTGACGGAAAATATTTCGACAAATCGACGATTTTTCTGTTTAAAAGTCCCGATATTCCGTTAAGCATACCGTAAACGTTGTCGGCACCGCGTCGCTGACATGCTTGAAAAATTCCGGCAAGACTTGAATTGATAACTGAAGTGGGGCCTCCGCTTTGACCGACGATTGCGTTTTTTGACATTTTAACACCGCTTTTCAAAATATAAAAATATATTTTTATTATGCGCTGTTTTTTTCTGTATATAAACGCCTTATAACGCAACGTATTTTTGGATCGTTTTTTAATTAAAAAAGGGGTTCTGCAGGTGTATCGTCACCCGTAAAACCCCTATTTTCTTTATGCGGTCTGCATTTTTTATGTTCCTTTACGAGAGTTTCATAAACATTTCGAGTATCCTTTTTGCACACACTTCAAGGTCTGCCCGAATAAGGTCGCCGTTTTCCAATGCGACTTTCAAATCTTCGGGATAACCACGGTGCATTTTCATATCGTTGCCGGCTTTAACTTCTTTAACGGGGTCGTTTTTAACGCCCCAATCGGTAACGACCATACCTTTAAAGCCCCATTCGTGACGAAGAATGCCCGTAAGCAGTTCGTAACTTTCGGAAGTGTGTATGCCGTTAATGAGGTTGTACGACGACATAACCGTCATGGGTTCACTCTCTTTTACGGCAATTTCAAATGCTTTAAGATATATTTCACGGAGTGCCCTTTGCGAAATTCTCGAATCGCTTGCCGAACGATTTGCTTCTTTGTTGTTGCAGGCAAAATGTTTAAGCGAAACAGCCGTTTTTTGCGACTGAACGCCACGTGTTACAGCGGCGGCGGTCTTGCCGGCTACAAGCGGGTCTTCGGAGTAATATTCAAAATTTCTGCCACAAAGAGGGTCACGGTGAATGTTGAGTGCGGGGGAGAGCCAAACGCCCAAATTGTTCTCACGTATTTCGGCACCGCCGCATTTACCAACTTCATAGGCGAGTTCGGGGTTCCACATACAAGCGATAAGCGTTGCACACGGCAGAGCCGTTGTTGAAATGCCCGTTTCGGGATTGAGCCGCAAACCTGCGGGGCCGTCTGCGGTCGGAACAGCAGGTATACCGAGCCGTTCGATTCCGCCGAAACAACCGGTGTTGCATACGCCTGTCGGGGCTTGCCCACCGACGATATACATAAGTTCATCGATTGTAAATTGGGCAATAAATTCATCTAACGTGATATCTTCGCCGACTTTATCGAATTTGACTGTTTTTTCGGGTGCTTTTGCACCGAGCGGTTTGTTTGTGCCGTAATAATAATTTTCTTCGCCCGTCGGAAGTTCTTCGTAATCGCCGTTTGAAAGCATACGTTTTTTGAGTTTGAAAGGTTTGCACCAATCGGAAAGTTGCTCTGTGACGGTGTCATTTGTGACTTCGTATTCAAAATTGAGTTTTTCGGTATTCCTTACCGACGTTCCGAGGTGAAATGTATATTTGCCTTTTTCGAGAACATATGCCGATTTTCGGATTTTTCCGAGATCGTCGAAACTTGCCATATCTTTGATATCAAAACTTAAAACAACCGTTTCGCTTTCGTTCGGTGCAAGAAGTTTCGTCTTTTTGAACGAGGCGAGTTCTTTTGAGGGCTTTCCGAGTTTGCCTTGCGGAGCGCTGTAGTAAAGTTGAAGCGTCTCTTTGCCGTTGAAATTACCGATATTTTTTACTGTCGCAACTACAATGATTTTGCCGTCGGTTTCACAGCAGACTTTTTCCGAAACCGAAAATTCGGTGTAGGAAAGCCCGAATCCGAACGGATAACGCACATAGTTTTTTGCGACGGGCACGGTTTCAAAATAACGGTAGCCGACATAAATATCGTCGGAATAATCGACATGGTCAAAACATTCCCAAAAATCGTTTTTACACGGATAACAGTCGTATGATTTCGGAATCGTATCAACAAGTTTTCCCGACGGCGTAACATCTCCGCAGAGTAAGTCGGCAATTGCCTTGCCACCTTCCATACCGCCTTGCCAACCGAACAAGACGCCTTGGATGTTTTTGCTTTCCGCAAAATATTCGCAATCGGTAACACCGCCGGAATTTACGACAACAATAACCTTTTTGAAAGATTTCGAAAGTCTGTCGAGAATGCTTTTTTCAAGGTCGGAAAGATAGTAATCACCGCCTTGGGGTCTGCGGTCAACACCCTCAGCCGAAAATCTGCTCAACGTGAAAATCGCCGTGTCTGCCCATTGCGACGATTTTTCGATAAGTTCATCGGGAACAGGGGCTTCGGGAACATGCATTTTAGCGAATGTATCGTATGTCATATCGTCACGTTCGGTACAAAAATCCATAGCGTTAACAACATCCCATATTGCATCGATTTGCGGTTGCGTTAACACGTTCACGCTCTCTTTTTTTACATATTCTTTGTAATAATCAACAGACGGCATATACAGTGAAATTTTGCCCTCACGCTCTTTGTCGAGAAAACCGTCAAAAATGTTTTTTACATAAGGGCAGTTGACGTCACCGCTTCCGCCACCGCCTTTGATATATTCAATGGTGGCTTTTCCGAAAAGTGCGATTTTTTCGCCTTTTTTCAGCGGTAAAGCGTTGTTTTCGTTTTTCAAAAGAACCATACCTTCGGTTGCGGCGAGTTTCGAAAGTGCAATGTGACGCTCGGAAGCCGTAACACATCTGCCGTCTTTACCCAACGGAATACACGGTTGATATTTGAATCTTGCATATTTTTCCATATATAAATCACCCGAATTCGTGTTTTTTATCATCTATATTATATATTTTTGCACCGATAACTTCAAGTGAAATAAGAAAAGATACGAATATAAAAACGATTTGAATTTAAACGAGGTCAAAAAGCATTTTTCGGTTTACAATTTTCTTCGTTTGTGATATCATCGTGCGGTAAGATTATGTAAATTTTCGGTTGAAGAAGGATGTTTATGTCAAAACTTGAAAGTAAAAAGGATATCAATTTTTTAACGCTTTTGTGTGCAGCCGTTTATTTTGTCAGTTATGTTTCGAGAATAAACCTCGGTGCGGTGCTTGTTGAGGTCGTTAACAGCGGATTTGTCGAAAAAAACACCGCCGCCTTGGCGTTGACGGTCTGTTCCGTCACCTACGGTGCGGGGCAACTTGTCAGTGGGTATCTCGGTGACAGATTTAAACCACAAAACATAATTTTTATCGGCTTTTTTATTACGGCGACAATGAACATTTCCGTCGGAATGCCGAACAGCGGTCGGTTTTTGGTGCTTTTGTGGGCGTTGAACGGTTTCGCACAGGCTTTGATGTGGCCTCCGCTTGTTAAAATTCTGTCTTCACGTCTTGACGGCGAAGCGTATAAAAAAGCCTGCGTTAAAGTCAGTTGGGGCAGTTCTTTCGGCACGGTGGCGGTGTATTTGACGGCACCCGCCTTAATTAAATTTTTATCTGTTCGTGCCGTGTTCATACTCAGCGGTGCGGCAGCTCTGTTAATGGCGTTTGTTTGGAAATTTACATTCGAGCGTCACAAACCTTTCAATGTTGCCGAAAACAGCGTTATTACAGTCGGTAAAAACGAAGAAAAAAGCAATTTCGTAAAATTCGATGCTTTTTCCGTTGCGGTGCTTGTTTGCGTAATGGCCGCAATAGTGCTTCAAGGCGCTTTAAGAGACGGTGTCACAAACTGGACTCCGTCGTATATATCCGATATGTTTAAACTCGACAGTTCCGTTTCCATACTAACGGGAGTTGTTTTGCCCGTGTTCAGTGTTGTGAGTTTTTCGGTCACGTCGTTTATCAACCGAAAACTCATAAAGAACGAACTCCTTTGCTCGGCAACCGTTTTCGGTGTGGGTGCGGTTTCGGCATTGCTTCTCTGCCTTGTCGGTGACAAAAGCGTTGCGGTTTCGCTTCTTTTGTTGGCACTTCTTGTCGGCTGTATGCACGGCGTCAACCTTATTCTTGTTTGTATGGTTCCGGCGTATTTTTCAAAATTCGGCAAAGTTTCGCTCGTTTCGGGGATTATAAATTCCTCCACTTATGTCGGTGCCGCAATTTCAACTTACGGTATCGCACTTTTTACGGATTCTTTCGGCTGGGCAAAAACCGTGCAACTTTGGTCTGTGATTGCTTTTGCCGGTGCTTTGATTTGCGTTTTGCTTTGCCGAAAATGGACTGAATTCAAAGAAGGGTGATATTGGAACGAAAAACAAGTTGAATATGCTTTTTTACAGCCCCGTTATGTGAGTTTGTCAAAGATTTAACTTGACATTGCTCGCCGTTTTATTTATTATATATTTGAACATTTAAGTAATGTATTATTGTTAAGGAAGTGTTTTGATGAATCCTCAGTACGAAGCATTGTTTACTCCGTGGAAGATAGGCGATGTTGAAATCAAAAACAGAATAGTTATGTGCCCCATGGGTGGTACATCTTTATTCGGTTGGTTTGAACTCGGCGGTTGCCATTTTGACAAGGAAGCCGCAAAACTTTTCTTGGAAAGGGCAAACAACAACGTCGGACTTATTATCCCCGGTATCGCACCCTTGCGTGACACTTTTTGGGGTAAATGGCTCTGGCAAAACCCGAAAATGTTTGACGAACTTAAAGAGTTTATGGATGAAATCCATAAAACAGGTGCAAAACTGTTTGTTCAACTTACAGCGGGTATGGGCCGTTCGTGGGCTATTACCGAACTTATTGCTCCGCTTCATAAGAATAAATTTACCCGTGCGCTTGTGAAACCCGTTATCGACACATCTCACGAATTGGCTTCACCCAGCGCTCAACCGTCACGTTGGGCACATGACATAATCTGCCCCGAAATGACAGTTAAACAAATTCACGAAATCATCGAGGCGTTCGCCAAAACCGCCAAACTTTGCCGTGACGCAGGTGTTGACGGTGTTGAAGTTCACGCTGTTCACGAAGGTTATCTTTTGGATCAGTTTGCTATTGAATTCTTCAACAAACGTTCCGATGAATACGGCGGAAGTTTCGAAAACAGATACCGTTTTGCCGTTGAGGTCGTTAAAGCGATTAAAGCTGCTTGCGGTGAGGATTATCCTGTTTCTCTCCGTTATTCGGTTGAATCTAAAATGAAAGGCTTCTGCGAAGGTGCAATGCCCGGCGAAGATTATAACGAAGTAGGCCGTGCAATGCCCGAATCCGAAAAAGCCGCAAAATATCTTCAAGATGCCGGTTACGATATGCTCAACGCCGACAACGGTACATACGATTCATGGTATTGGGCACATCCTCCGATGTATATGCCTCAAAACTGCAACCTCGACGATGTTGCGCACATCAAGAAATTTGTTGATATTCCCGTTGTTTGTGCCGGACGTATGGAACCCGACGTCGGTGCCAAGGCTATTGCCGAAGGCAAAATCGACGGTGTCGGTGTTGCACGTCAGTTCCTTGTTGACCCCGAATGGGTTACAAAAATCATCGAGGACAGATTGGAAGATATCAAACCCTGTATTTGTTGCCACAGTGGTTGCTTCAACTTCTCGTCGTCAAAGGGTCACGCCAATACACAAGACCTTAAAGATACGATGGGTCTTTCACGTTGCGCTCTTAACCCCAAAACGATGCAGTCTAAAAAGTATAAAATCGAACCCGCCAAGAAAAGCAAAAAAATTGCAATTATCGGCGGTGGTATAGGCGGTATGGAAGCGGCTATTGTTTGTGCGAACCGCGGTCATAAAGTCGACCTTTACGAAAAAACAGATAAACTCGGCGGTGTGTTTATTGCGGCTGCAGCTCCCTCGTTTAAAGAGAAAGACCGTGACCTTATCGCATGGTACAACCGTGAAGTTGCAAAACATAAAGCAATTACTGTTCATATGAATACCGAAGTTAAGGATATAGCATCCCTTAACGCCGACGAAGTTATCGTTGCAACAGGTTCCGTTGCCAACAAAATTCCCGTTAAAGGTGTCGATAAAGCGATTGAAGCGGTTGATTATCTTTTGGGTAACAAGTCCGTCGGTGAAAATGTTACCGTTATCGGTGGCGGCCTTACCGGTTGCGAAATTGCTTACGATCTTTATCTTAACGGCAAAAATCCCACAATCGTCGAAATGCAGGATGACCTTATTACAACTCCCGGTGTCGCTCTTGCAAACACAAGTTTCCTTCGTGATTTCTTCAAGACTAACAATGTTCCCGTTTACCTTGAAACAAAAACGACCGAAATTCGTGATGACGGCGTAACAGTTGTTACAAAAGACGGCAAAACACAAAACATTGCCGCCGACAGCGTGATTCTTTCGGTTGGCTATAAGCCCACTCCGATTGCCGAAAAATCAAAGCACGTTCATATTGTCGGCGATGCGTTTAAGGTAGGAAACCTTCGCACCGTTATATGGCAAGCGTGGGACGTTGCAATGAAACTGTAATTTAGCGGAATACAGTAAATTTAAGGAGGTATCTCGAAAAGAGATGCCTCCGATTTTTAATTACTTCAGTTTTAACACGGCGTTGTTATCGTCTGTGCCGTAATTACCGATGCTGTGCTTCATGATTTCTATGAAATCAACAGGTTCGCCGTCGATGTTTTTAAGTTTGAGCCTTTTTAATACAAAATTGAAACGGTGTAAAAAATTCATAATCAATTTACCTTCGGGAGTATCGTCGGTGTAGGGCTGGTTCCCCGAAAACATATTGCGAACCAAACTTACGATCAAATATTTTAAAGCGTTGCCTTTAATTGATTCGTCGCATTTTATCAAAAGTAACCTTGCAGCTGAACCGAGTGTGATAGTATCGGCTTTTTTACCGATGAATTTTATTAACGGGAACAGTGCTTTTTTATCTCCTAGACCGACTTTTTGTAAAAATCGCTGCGGATTTGTTTTCATATCTTCAAGCATATTCAAAATCATACCGTCGAATAAGTCGTCGAGATATTTTTGACACGTTCTGCCGTCTGTGTTCCACTCAAAGTCGGGAATGTGTTCGGTTTTTATGTCAACCGTATCCTCGCTTTCGATAGTTACAAAACGCATGCTCGCGGGGGAGGCGATGACGGAACCGGTGCAAACATCGTAGAATTTGTTGCCGTTAGATGTTGTTTTTTCGTTGATGCTTTGATTATGCATGTGACCGGTGAAAACAAGGTGAACGCCCAAATCGGCAAGCATATCGGTGATTTTTGCGGCGTTTTTTTGCACCGCCGTCGGTATAACCGAAAAAAGAGGCTGACCTGCCAAAAGCGGAAAGTGGTTCATCGCAAACATCATTTGACCGTCTTCACGGGCTTTTTCGGCTTGTTCTTTGATCCATTCCATTTGTTCATCATCAAATGTATCCCGCACTTCTTCGGTGCCGTCGTTGTTGAGTGCCAAAAGACGAACACCGTCGGCTATTTGCGCAACATATGAAAGATGTTTCCTGTCAACGGCAATGGCATCTTCGAAGCCGAATTCATAATACAAGTCGAAAAGTTCGTCACGGTCGGTCGCTTCAACTTCGTATTTTCCTTTTTCGGAATATCCCCAGCATTTTTCGTTAAAATCGTGCCCCGCCGTTATTACATAAATCTTTTTGCCGTTGTTTTTAAGTTCTTTAAGTAATTTAATGAATCCCAAATGACTTTCTTTTTCACCGTTGAAAGAAAGGTCGCCGGCAATAAGCACAGTGTCGGTTTTTTCGGTTTTTTTCAAAAAGTCAAAAACAGCATTGTTTATCGATTCGGTTTCGGCGAAGCATTTTTGTTCGAAACGCATAAAATCGTCGTATTCTTTTCCGTAAGCGCCCAAACTGTTTTTGAAAAAATGTGTATCGGTAATAAGATAAAAATTGCATAAACTCATAATTCAACACCTCAATGTTATTTTAACATTTTAAAAACAACAGTTCAATGCTTTTTGGAAATTAAAAGATTGTTTTTTTGATTTCGGTATGGTATATTAAAAATGTAATATAAATTGCGAAAAGGCGGTGGAAAAATGAAAGAGATTTTTTGTATGCCCGCCGATTACATCGGTTTGGAAAAAGCGGAATATATCCGTCTTGAAAATTATCATTGGGAAAGTTCGCCGCCGTACAGACCCGAAACCTATTTTAAAATGGGTGCTTCGCAAAACGGGCTCACCGCATTCTTAAAATGCTACGAAACCGAGCCGAAAACGGTTTACGAAAACCGAGATGACCCTGTTTATAAAGACAGTTGCCTTGAGTTTTTTGTCGCTCCCGTTCCTTTTAAAGAGGAATATGTGAATATAGAGTGCAACAGCAAAGGCGTATTCCTTTGTGAATTCGGAAAAGGGAAGTACGAAAGACAACTTGTGCGTGATTTGATTTCGCTTTCGCCGACGGTTGAACCGTTTGGCGGTCTTGATGAAAACGGTGCTTTTTGGGGTGTTAAAATTACTTTAACAAAAGATTTCATTGCGGAACTTTTTACTGTTGAGAAAGGCGAAATAAACTTCGACACGGTTAAAGCGAATTTTTATAAATGCGGTGACGAATGCGAAATTCCGCATTATGTTGCGTTTGCACCGGTGACATCATTGCCGCCGGGTTTTCATAATCCCGAATGTTTTGCGGTTTTTAGAAAAGGAGAGAATAACAATGACTGAAAAGACAAACGGAATTTCAAAAATAATCGAAGCGTTTCCGAAATACGGCGAGGTTATAGGTTATAAACCGATAACCGATGGGCATATAAATGATACGTACATAGTTGAATATCTCAAAGACGACGGCGGAAAAATCCGTTTTCTTTTGCAACGGATCAACACAAACGTTTTCAAAAATCCCGATGAACTTATGTCAAATATTATGGGAGTAACCGCTTTTCTTCGCAAAAAAATTGCGGAGGCGGGCGGTGACGTAACACGTGAAACGTTGACTGTTTACCCGACGAAAGACGGCAAAAATTATTATTCGGCAACAGACGGCGGTTGTTGGAGAATGTATAATTTCGTTGAAAACACTTATTCGGTAAACGAAATTACATCTTCCGAATATTTTAAAAGCGCCGCCGAAAGTTTCGGCAATTTTCAAAACCTGCTTGCCGATTATCCCATTGAAACTCTTTACGATACAATTCCCAATTTTCATAACACCCCGTCACGGTTTAAAGATTTTCTTGTTGCGGTCGAAAACGATGCCTCCGGCAGAAAAGAAAATGCAAAAGCCGAAATTGATTTTATTTTGTCACGGGAAAAAGACTGTTCGGTTGTTACCGATTTAATGGATAAAGGCGAATTGCCGTTAAGAGTTACCCACAACGACACCAAACTTAACAATGTTCTTTTCGATAAAACAACGGATAAAGGATTGTGCGTTGTTGACCTTGACACGGTTATGCCGGGTTCATCGCTTTATGATTTCGGTGACAGCATACGCTTCGGAGCGAACACAGGCGCCGAAGATGAAAAAGATTTGTCAAAAGTATCTTTGAATCTTGACTACTTCAAGGCGTATGCCGAGGGGTATATTGAGTCGGCGGGCAAAAGCCTTACCGAAAACGAAATCAAATATTTGCCGTTTTCGGCAAAACTTCTTACGCTTGAATGCGGTATGCGATTTTTGGGCGACTATTTAAACGGCGATGTTTATTTTAAAACAGATTATCCCGAACATAATCTTGTAAGGGCACGAACACAGTTGAAACTTGTTGAAGATATCGAGAAAAAATATGCCGAAATGCAAAGTATTATCGAGGCAATTTGCAAGGATGTTTTGTGACGGAAAAATTCCGAAAAATTTTTTTGAAAAAATATAAAAAAAGTGTTGACAAATTCGCTTCGATAGTGTATAGTATCTATCGTTGTCGGTAAACAAAACGCCACGGCAACATCTTGGGAGCATAGCTCAGCTGGGAGAGCATCTGCCTTACAAGCAGAGGGTCATAGGT
>CAYPAB010000053.1:0-11362 GCA_964408605.1 uncultured Eubacteriales bacterium | reverse complement strand
ATAAAACCCTCGCCGCACAACTTTGCTCGGAATTTCGTGAGTTCTTTCCCGAAAACGCAGTTGAATATTTTGTTTCGTACTACGATTACTATCAACCCGAAGCATACATTCCGACGACCGATACTTATATTGAAAAAGACAGCGCCGTAAACGACGAAATCGACAAACTGCGTCATTCGGCGACTTCCGCTCTTTCCGAAAGGCGTGACGTCATTATCGTCGCAAGTGTTTCGTGTATATATACTTTGGGTGACCCCATCGATTATCGCAGTATGGTTATTTCCCTCAGAACGGGTATGCAAAAAGAACGTGACGATTTGATAAAAAAACTTGTCGAGATTCAGTATGAACGCAACGATGTGAATTTCATACGCAACAAGTTTCGAGTAAAAGGCGACACGGTCGAAATTTTTCCCGTGTATTCTTCGGATAACGCCTACAGAATCGAGTTTTTCGGCGACGAAATAGACAGAATATCCGAGTTCAATCCGCTCACGGGCGAAGTCAAATGTACACTTTCACACGTTGCGATTTACCCTGCATCTCATTATGTCGTTGAACCCGATAAAATGGAAAAAGCACTTTCCGATATTTACGACGAAATGGAGCAAAGAGTGGAGGAGTTTAAGTCCGAGGGCAAACTTTTGGAAGCACAGCGTATTCAACAGCGTACACTCTACGATATTGAAATGTTGAGGGAAACGGGATTTTGCAAAGGCATTGAAAACTATTCACGTGTTATGTCCGGAAGAAAAGCGGGAACCGCACCGTTTACGTTGCTTGATTATTTCCCCGATGATTTTATTCTTTTTGTTGACGAGTCCCACGTAACGCTTCCGCAGGTGCGGGGTATGTTCGGCGGTGACCGTTCACGAAAAGAAAGTCTTGTGAATTTCGGGTTCCGATTGCCGTCGGCGTTCGATAACAGACCGTTGAAATTCGACGAGTTTTATAAAAAAACGCATCAAAAAATATTCGTAAGTGCAACGCCGGGCGAACTTGAAAAAGAAAAAAGCGCACAAACCGTCGAACAGGTCATACGTCCCACGGGGCTTCTCGATCCGGAAATAAGCGTAAGACCGACCGATGGGCAAATAGATGATTTGATATCGGAAATAAATATACGTGTCGAACGCAAAGAACGTGTTCTTGTTACCACGCTCACTCGTAAAATGGCAGAAGATTTGACCGAATATCTTACGGATTTCGGCATAAAAGTCAAGTATATGCATTTTGATGTCGATACAATCGAGCGAATGGAACTGATTCGTGATTTGCGTTTGGGCGAGTTTGATGTTCTTGTCGGTATAAACCTTTTAAGAGAGGGTCTTGATATCCCCGAAGTGTCGCTTGTCGCCATTCTCGATGCGGATAAGGAAGGCTTTTTAAGGAGCGAAACGTCACTTATTCAAACAATAGGCAGGGCGGCACGAAACGCAGACGGTCAGGTTATAATGTATGCCGATGAAGTTACGGGCTCTATGGAAAGGGCGATTAACGAAACTTACCGACGCCGTGAAAAACAGATGAAATACAACGAAGAACACGGAATCGTTCCTCAAACCATCAAAAAAGACGTGCGTGAGATTCTTGAAATCAGTTCGAAAGACAATATCCGGGAACGTGTTGCGAAACGCCGACTTTCCGAAAAAGAGAAGAACGAACTCATCGAAAAACTCACAAAGGAAATGCGTGCGGCGGCAAAGTTGCTTGAATTTGAGCATGCGGCGTATTTAAGAGATAAAATCGAAGAAATCAAAAAAGGGAAATAAAAGGATATTAAAAGATATTTATGGATAAAAATATTACCGTAAAAGGTGCAAGAGAGCATAATTTAAAAAACGTGAGCGTTGAAATCCCAAGGGATAAACTCGTTGTGTTTACGGGGCTTTCGGGATCGGGAAAGTCTTCGCTTGCGTTTGATACGATTTACGCCGAGGGTCAACGCAGATATATGGAAAGTCTTTCATCGTATGCACGTCAGTTTCTCGGCATTATGGAAAAACCCGATGTCGACAGCATAGACGGTCTTTCGCCCGCAATTTCGATAGACCAAAAAACAACTTCCAAAAACCCTCGTTCAACGGTCGGTACCGTCACGGAAATTTACGACTATTTGAGACTTTTGTTTGCCCGCATAGGCATACCGCACTGTCCCGTTTGCGGAAAAGAAATAAAACAGCAGTCGATAGACCAAATTGTCGATAAAATACTGAAATTTCCCGACGGAACAAAATTCCAAATTCTCGCTCCGATAGCGAAAGGTAAAAAAGGCGAATTTCAAAAGGAACTTGAAAACGCCTCTAAATCGGGCTTTTCCAGAGCCAGAATCGACGGCGAAGTGACCGACCTTTCCGAAAAAATAAAACTCAAGAAAAACATAAAGCACAATATAGAAATCATTGTCGACCGACTTGTTATGAAAGACGGCATCACTTCAAGGTTGACGGATTCTTTGGAAACGGCGTTTTCGCTGACCGACGGCACCGTTCTTGTTGATGTTATCGGCGGCGAAGAAATACTGTTTTCTCAAAATTTCGCATGCCCCGATCACGGTTCTTTTATGGATGAACTCGAACCGAGGATGTTTTCGTTTAACAATCCTTTCGGCGCTTGCCCCACTTGTTCGGGATTGAGCGTGTTTATGCGTGTTTCGGAGGATTTGCTTATACCGAACAGAAAACTTTCGATCAACGGCGGTGCGATTAAAGGTTGCGGTTGGAGTAAAACGGATTCCGGTACAATTGCCGGAATGTACTACAATGCCCTTGCGGAAAAATACGGTTTTACTCTCGATACGCCGTTTAACGAAATTTCACCGGAGGGTCAGAAAGCCGTTTTTTACGGCACCGACGGTGAAAAAATCAAAATCGTGCGTACCAACGAGTACGGAAGCGGAACGTATATGACGGAGTTTGAAGGCATCGTGAACAACCTTGAACGCCGTTACCGTGAAACAACAAGCGATTGGTCACGCAGGGAAATCGAACAGTATATGACCGCTTGCCCCTGTCCCGACTGCAACGGCGCACGTCTTAAACCGGCACCTTTGTCGGTTACCGTCGGCGGTAAAAACATCAAAGAATTTACCGATATGTCGATTCGTGACGAATTGAAGTTTATCGAAAATATCGAACTTACCGACCGTGAACAGATCGTCGGCAAACAGATAATAAAAGAAATACGCTCAAGGCTTGCGTTTTTGTGCAATGTCGGTCTTGATTACCTGACACTTTCACGTTCATCGGGCACTTTGTCGGGTGGTGAAAGTCAGCGTATACGCCTTGCCACGCAGATAGGTTCTTCGCTTATGGGTGTTTTGTATATCCTTGACGAGCCGAGCATAGGTCTTCATCAGCGTGATAACGAAAAACTGTTGCGGTCACTTTGCAATTTGCGTGATTTGGGCAACACACTCATTGTTGTGGAGCATGACGAGGACACAATGAACGCAGCAGATTTTATTGTCGATGTGGGTCCCGGTGCGGGTGTTCACGGCGGCGAGATAGTGTGCGCCGGCACTGTTGACGAAATCAAAAAATGCGAAAATTCTCTTACGGGTCAGTTCCTTTCGGGCAAAAAGAAAATCGAAGTCCCCGAAAAACGCCGTAAAGGTAACGGTAAATTTATTGAGATAAAAGGCGCAAAACAAAACAATTTGAAAAATATAGATGTCAAAATACCTCTCGGTGAACTTGTTGTTGTAACAGGTGTTTCGGGTTCGGGAAAATCGTCGCTCATTAACGAAATTCTTTATAAAAAACTTGCGGCGGAACTCAACAACGCGCGCAAATTTGCGGGGAAACACGATGCTGTTTTGGGTATTGAAAACCTCGATAAAATCATCAATATCGATCAGTCCCCCATAGGAAGAACTCCACGTTCGAACACCGCAACATACACGGGCGTGTTTAACGATATAAGAACGCTTTTCGCTTCAACGCAGGATGCCAAAACAAAAGGCTACGATGCAAGCAGATTTTCGTTTAACGTCAAAGGCGGAAGATGTGAATCGTGCGAGGGCGACGGCATTATAAAAATCGAAATGAATTTCCTTTCCGATGTTTATGTCCCGTGTGAGGTGTGCCACGGCGCACGGTATAACCGTGAAACGCTTGAGGTTAAATACAAGGGTAAAAACATCAGCGATGTTCTCAATATGACTGTTGAGGAAGCGATGGATTTCTTTTCGAATATTCCGAAAATACGACGTAAACTCGAAACGATTTACGATGTCGGCTTGGGTTACATCACGTTGGGGCAGTCCGCAACAACTCTTTCGGGAGGGGAGGCTCAAAGGGTCAAACTCGCAACGGAACTTTCAAAAAAATCAACGGGTAAAACCATTTATATCCTCGATGAGCCCACGACAGGTCTTCATACGGCGGATGTTAAAAAATTGCTTGAAGTCATAAATAAACTTGTCGATTCCGACAATTCCGTTGTCGTTATAGAGCATAACCTCGATGTTATAAAAACCGCCGATTATTTAATAGATTTAGGGCCGGAGGGCGGTGACGCCGGCGGTCGGATCGTTGCGGTCGGAACACCCGAAGAAGTTGCGAAATGCAAAAAATCTTATACGGGAAAATATTTAAAACCGCTTCTTCAATCTTGATATATTTTGTCAATCGGTGTATAATCATAAAAAAATATGAAAAGAGGCTTCAAAATGAAACCACAGGACAGTGTCACAAACTACGATATAAAGGTCAGAGAGTATACCAATTATGCTCTTAAAAGCGTGAAAAACGTGTGCAAAAACTTCGGCCCACGCCCCGTAGGAAGCGAAGCGGAAAAAAACGCACAGGAGTATATGCAAAAAGATTTGGAGAAATTTTGCGATACGGTAAAACGTGAAGAATTCAAATGCAGCGACAAAGCATTTATGTCTTGGGTCGTAATAGGCGCAATACTTCTTATTCTCGATGCGGTTGCGTTTACACTCGGCTGGGGTGCGGTCGGTATAGCACTTTGTTGCGTTACGCTTTTCTTCATTTTAACGGAATTTATTTTTTATAAACCCGTTCTTGATGTGTTCTTTCCCAAGGTAACAAGCGGAAATGTCTACGGTGTCGTTAAATCTTCCGGCGAAACAAAGAAAAGAATCATTTTCGGCGGTCACACCGATTCGGCGTTCGAATGGACATACACTTACAAAGGCGGCAGAAAAGCGGTTGCTCTTATAATCGGCACCGCTGTGGTCGCAATTGTTTTGGGCCTCGGCGGAAACATTTATTCCGTAATTCACTTCGGTTCGCCGATGGGCTCTGTTGTGTGGGGTGCGGGCGGTAACATCGCTTTGCGTGTGATTGCGGTTGTAATGTACATAACCGTTCCCGTGCTTGTTGCGGCGTTGAAGTTTTGCAACTACAAACTTCCCGTTATGGGCGCAAACGACAACCTCACCGGTTGCTTTATATCCTGTGCGGTTGCGAAGTTTATGACAGACAACAACATCCGTTTCGAAAACACCGAAGTCGGTGTGCTTTGTGCCGGTGGCGAAGAAGCGGGGCTCAGAGGTTCCAAGGCTTTTGCGAAAGCAAACAAAGATATGCTCAACGACGGCGTTGAAACCGTCTTTATCGGTATAGATACCATAAGAGAAATCGACTTTGCGAAAATATACGACAAAGATATGACCGGTATGGTTAAAAACGACAGCAGAATTGCATCTTTGATGAAACAGGCGGCGGATAATATCGGCTTGAAAGTCAATGTCGGCCCCATCGAATTGGGGGCTACCGACGCTGCGGCTATGTCGCAGGCGGGCGTACCTGCCGCATCTTTTGTTGCGATGGATCCCTCACCGGCAAGATATTACCACACACGTCTTGACACAGCCGACAACCTTTCGCCTCAAGCGGTTGACGCAACAGTAAAACTTGCAATCGAAACGGCTTTCCTTTACGACGAAAAAGGCATATAAGAGACAGCATAAAAGAATATATATAAAGCAGGGTTCCTTTCGGATGTGAAATCCAAAGGGAACCCTTTTAAAATACGGTTGGAATAAAAATGTCGGTTTACAAGTTGTTATTCGGGGCGTGTGTAATTGATTTCGGTTATTTTCAGTCGGTAATTTCCGGCACGTAATTCACGCAATAAGTCTTCGTTCGTTTCAATGGGATTTTTAAAATAAATACCGCCGATGCCCGTGTCTTCGATTTCGTGGAAATCGGAGCCCGATGTAACAAGAGTTTTTTCGTGAAGTTTTGCCCATTGCATCGCCGTTTCGTTTGAAGAACGGTGACGGGGATTGCCGTTGAAAACTTCGTATCCGTCAAGAATTTGCCAGTTTTCGACTTTCATTCCACGCCTGAACGGATGTGCTTGAATCATCAAAAGGCCGTTTTTGTGTGCGAGTTCCGAAAACTGTTTCGGGGTCAACGCCATAATGTCGCCGTTTGACCTCAAAAATTCTTCCGTAATGCCGTATACAAGATAATCGTTAGGTTGGTTGTAAAAATTTATTTCCATACCCAAAAGCACGTTGAATTTGCCCTCGGAAGCCTTTTTTAAAGCGTTGAACCCCGTGAGGAAATGGTCGATTTTTTCATCCCACGGTGCATTTTCCATTCCACGTGAACTGAATGTGGGTGCGTTCATGTGGTCGGTCAAAACGATTCCCGAATAGCCTTTGCCGGTGTAACATTCCGCAAGTTTTTCGGCAAAAGTTCCCGAACAGGTGCTGACTTCTTTTACGTGAGCGTGAATTTCGTATAAATACTCCATGAAAATTATCTCTTTTCTTTTAAATCTAATGTGATTATAATACCTTTTGTGCGTATTGTCTATTTGTGAATTTACCGAATTTTAAATAAGCGGTGTTAATTATTATGTTAATTTTAATGTTGCAAACAGCGGTAAAAATGATACAATAGATAATGAAAGAAACGGAAGATTTTATATTTCCGTTTATTGGTAACAAACGCTTCGAAAAAGGCGGTGATTTTATGAAAAAAGCGAAACTGACCGCTTTTTGCGGTATGACGACGGCACTTTCCGTTGTGATGATGTTTATCACGACTTTTGTGCCGGTAGCCGTATATATTTTGCCCATTGTTACGGGTCTTGCGGTGTATTTTGTTTATTTGTCGGCAGGTAAAAAGTGGGCGTTGGGCGTGTTTTTCGCAACCGCTTTTTTATCACTTGTTTTGCTGACCGATAAAGAAGCCGCTTTAACATACACACTCTTTTTCGGCTATTATCCTTTGTTGAAAGGGAAAATCGAAAAATTGCCGAAGATTCCGGCGTTCGTTGTTAAATTGGTCTTGTTTAATCTTGCCGCCGTCGGCATCGGCTTTCTCGGTGTGTATCTTTTCGGCGTGTCGGGGGAGGAATACAGCGAGTTCGGGAAAATAACTGTACCGTTACTTTTGAGCCTTGCGAATGTAACGTTTTTGCTTTATGATTTCGCACTTTCGAAAAATAAGGTGCTGTCCGACCGAATTGCTTTGAAAATCAAAAGATTTATAAACAAACGTTAAAAACGCAGACCGCATAAAACGGTACGGCACAAGTTTTTTGCTGCCTGATGCGTTACTGTTTGTGGATTTTTTAACAAAAACGGTGAATTATCATTCATTCGCTATTGACAAATTACGGCAAAAAAATGTATAATAAAAATTGTATAAAATATATTAAAAAACGGGGGTATTTTAATGCAGAAAAAGACAGTTGCGCTTACAGGTTCTTCCGGCACAATGGGTTGGGCAGGTTTTAAAGAACTTTATGCGAAAAAGAACGAATTTAACATCGTTCTTCTCAACAGAGACAGTAAAAAGAACCGCGAAAAATTCGCACCTTACATGAACGATCCTTCGATTCGTTTTGTTTGGGGTGACCTTACAAATTACGAAGACGTTCTCGAAATGGTAAACGGTGCCGACTATGTTCTTCACGTCGGCGGAATGGTTTCTCCCGCAGCGGATTATTATCCCGTGAAAACTCAAAAAACAAACGTTGCCGCCGCACAGAATATCGTTAATGCCGTTAAGGCACAACCCGATCCGGATGCCGTTAAAGTCGTTTACATAGGCACTGTTGCCGAAACGGGCGACCGCAACCCTCCCATACATTGGGCAAGAACGGGCGACCCCATAAAAATAAGTGTCTATGACCACTACGCAATAAGCAAAGTTAAAGCGGAAGCTGTTTTCGCCGAATCCGGTCTTAAACATTGGGTATCTTTGCGTCAATCGGGCATTCTTTATCCCGAAATACTTAAAAATATGGAACCCATTATGTATCACGTTCCGATAAACGGCGTTCTCGAATGGGCAACGGTTGAAGATTCCGGCAGACTTCTTGCGAATGTTTGCGGTGACGATATCCCCGAAGAATTCTGGAGAAGATTTTACAACATCGGTTCCGGTGAAGCATACAGAATCACAAACTTCGAATTTGAAGAACTCCTTCTCGGAACATTGGGTCTCGGTTCGCCCAAAAAACTTTTTGACCCCAATTGGTTCACAACACAGAACTTCCACGGTCAATGGTATTATGACGGCGACGAACTCGAAAAATATTGCCACTTCAGAGCAAACACTCCCATTAAAGAATACTTTAAGAGTATGATGGATAAAGTGGAATTTTTCTACAAATTGGCTTTCCTCGCCAAACCCTTTGCTTCTCTTGTTAAGCCCTTTATGAAGAAAATCGCCAAAACACCCGAATACGGCACGATTTGGTGGGCTGAAAACAATGTCGATGTCAGAATGACTTCTTACTACGGCGGAATGGACTCTTACAAAAAACTTCCGTCAAAATGGAGCGATTTCGACATAAAGATCCCCTCGAAAAAATCAACTTCCGACGAAGTTATTCTTCTTGACCACGGCTACGATGAAACAAAAGATTTCAATTCGCTCACTCTTGAAGACCTTCAAAAAGCGGCCGCATTCAGAGGCGGTGAGTGTCTTGCAACCGAAATTGTCGATATGTACACACCCGTTAAGTGGAAAAGTGCAAGAGGTAACGAGTTCGAAATGAGCCCCAACCTCGTTCTTCGTGGCGGTCATTGGTGTCCCGAAGAACTTCCTTGGCCTTGGGATTATGACACCGAAGCAAAAATCAATCCTTTCTTTGCACAGGTTTGGTATCCGCTTTACAGCAAAGATCAAAACCACTTCTACGGCCCCGAAATTTTTGATAACTTTAAGGAGAAGGTTACGGAATGAAAGTATTTATGATTGGCGGCACAGGTCTTTTGGGTTGCGAAGCCGCACGTATATTTATTGAAAAAGGTCACGAGGTAACAAGCGTTGCACTTCCGCCTCTGCCTCAGGGTGCGCCCATACCCGAAGAAATGAAACTTGAATTTTGCAATATCTATGAAAAAACCGATGACGAAATTCGTGAACTTCTTAAAGGTAACGATTGCTTCGTCTTTGCGGCGGGTATTGACGAACGTGTTGAATTCCCCGCACCTGTTTACGATGCGTATTACAAATACAATATCCAACCGCTTGAAAGAATACTTCCTCTTTGTAAGGAAGTCGGCGTTAAAAAAGCGGTTGTTCTCGGCTCGTATTTTTCATATCTCGCAAAAGAACGCCCCGATATGAAACTTACCGAAAAACATCCCTACATCAAAAGCAGAATCGATCAGGAAAATGTTGCGTTCTCGTTTGCCGACGAAAACTTCGATGTTGCAGTTCTCGAACTTCCTTACATCTTCGGAACACAACCCGGCAGAAAACCCGTTTGGGTTATTCTTATTGAGCAACTTAAAAGAATGGATAAACTTCCCTTCACAATGTATCCCGCAGGCGGTACGGCAATGCTCACGGTACGTCAGGTCGGTCAGGTAATAGTCGGTGCCGCCGAAAAATCAACAGGTGCAACGGCTTGGCCTATCAGTATGTACAACCTCACCTGGAAAGAATTTCTCAAAATCGTTTACGCCGCAAGGGGAATGGGTGAAAACCGCCCGATTATCAGCGTTAAACCGTGGATGATGAGGATGGGTCTCGGCGGAGTCAAAAAAGAATATGCCGCAAAAGGTATCGAAAGCGGTCTCAATGTTGACGGACTTGCCGATATTATGGATGTAAACCTCTTTATCCCCGACCGTTTCTCAAAAGAACTCGGCGCAACCGATGACGATATTAAATCCGCTATATTTGACTCGATCAAAGTGTCACAGGCTTCTTATGACGGTAAGGTTGCTCTTTTGGAAATGAAGGGAGAATAATTACCATGAGTGAAAACATAAGTTTGGTAACCGGTGCCACGGGTCATATCGGTTATGCGCTTTTGAAGGAACTTGTAGACAGCGGTGAAAAAGTCCGCATACTTATAAGGAAAGACAGCAAACAGTTCGACGGTATCGAATGCGAAAAGGTTTACGGCGATGTTACCGATATCGATGCACTCCGCAAAGCGTTTGAGGGAGTTGACGTTGTTTATCACCTTGCCGGCATAATCGATATTAACGCCGACCAAGAAGATATGATTTGGAACGTCAACGTCGGCGGTACAAAGAATGTTGTTAAAGCGTGTGAGGAAAAGGGTGTAAGACGTCTTGTTTACGCTTCTTCAGTTGATGCTTTCAAACCTTTGCCCGATAATCAGGTTATGCGTGAGGTCACATCTTTCAACCCCGACGAACTTGACGGAACATACGCAAAAACAAAGGCAACGGCAACTCAATTTGTTTTAGACGAAGTTGCCGCCGGCAAAATCGATGCGGTCGTAACGCATCCCGGTGCTTGCATCGGCCCTTACGATTTCAAGGTTTCCAATGTCGGTGAAATGGTAAGAATGTTCGTTAACGGAGTTTTCCCCGTAACACTTTCTTTCGGTGCGTATAACTTCGTTGATATACGTGACGTTGCACACGGAATGTATATGGCGGCAAAAAAAGGCGGTAAAGGTGAATGTTATATCCTTTGCGGTGAACAGATTTCCGTTGACGGCTTCATTAAAGCCACGGCAAAAGCCTGTGGAAAGAAACCTCCGAAAATCCCGCTGTCATACGGCTTTGCGAAGGCTGTTGCCCCCGCTGCCGAAGTCTTTTACAAAGTAGCGAAAAAAACACCTTTGTTCACAAGATATTCGATTCGTAAACTCGTTTCGAACTGCAATTTTTCCATTGAAAAAGCACGCAGGGAACTCGATTATAACCCGATGAGCGTTGAACAGTCCGTGAGCGATATGGTTAAGTGGATTCGTGAATACGAAGGTAAAAAACACTGACATGTAATCGGATTTTCGATGTAAAATAACTTAAATATTCACGTCGCAACTTTACAAAGAGGTTGCGACGTGTGTTTTGTGTTCAAGGGGCTCTGCAAGTGTATTGTTTCCAATGTCGGTGAAATGGTAAGAATGTTCGTTAACGGAGTTTTCCCCGTAA
>CAYPAB010000052.1:0-11639 GCA_964408605.1 uncultured Eubacteriales bacterium | reverse complement strand
GTGCAACACCGACAGAGTTGGCGGTTCTCAGCACAACAGGTTCGATTAAGGTGACTTATCAGATACTCAAATCCCCACCGATGTCCCATTCATCATCTTCGGGAAGTTCGCCGTAATAATCCCAAAGACGCTCCTCGTTTTCGGCGGTGAGCGGTTCGGCGGGAACTTCGTTTATAACTTCGAATTTTTTTACTCTGCTCCAAAGCGACGGTGTTATACGCACGGTATAACCACACGCAGACGGGCACAGCCATTCCGTCATCGGCATTTCGGGCAAGCCGAAAGCGGCAAGAATACTCATTATAACTCCGCCGTGAGTTACAATTGCGGCACTGCCCGTTCCTGTTTTAATAAGTCCGTCAACCGTTTTCACAAAGCAATCGCAAACTCTTGTTGCAAATTCGCCGTTGCTTTCGCCGTTCAGCGGTCTTGCATCTTCACCGCCCGAAAGCCATTCGCCGAATTCCTTATAGGGTTCGAGTTCCTCGGCTGTATGCCCCTCAAACTCACCGAAATCGCATTCGTCGAAACCTCGCATTTCGATTGGCTTTTTGTCGGGAAAAATTATTTCGGCGGTGTGTATGCAACGCTTCAACGTGCTTGAAAACACAACATCGGGATAAGGATAATCGTATTCTTTTTTTAACTGTTCAAGTTGCGCTATACCCTCTTTGCAAAGGTCTTCGTCGGTTTGACCGATATAACGACCCTCCAAATTGCCTTTGGTATATGCGTGGCGTATTAAGTGTATTGTGTAAGTTTTCATTGCATTCTCCGAAAAGATAGTGTAATATAGTGTAAGAAAAAATTATACTTTCAGTATAATCGAGGTGTGAATTTATGGCAATTTATTCCGAACGTCTTGTTGAATTGAGAACCGAAAAAGGCATAAGCCAAAAATCCGCGGCGGCGGATTTGGGCATTTCGCAGGCACTTTTGTCCCACTATGAAAAAGGCATTCGTGAATTCAATATGGATTTTTTGTGCCGTGTGGCTGACTATTACGGTGTAACCGCCGATTACATTTTGGGCAGAACCCAAAGCAGGGCGGGTCTTGACACATCCGAACTTGAAGACCGTGAAGAAGACTCTGTCTTTAACACACGTTCCATTTACCGTGCCGCCATTATGACCCACGAAAGAATGAATGCGGGGTCTTCGCAAGCGGGCGAATATGCCGATATTCTTTATGCCGTTACGCTGTACAGAATTCTTTTTTCAGCGGCACAGAAAGGGTATATTCCGAAACGCTGGTTTTCGATTCAGCCGAAATACGCACAGTCCGCGGCACTCGCCGTTACGGAAATTCACCTTAACGATTTCCCCGAAAAGACCGTTAACGCAAGGCGGTACGGTGGCCCCGAGCCGAAAAGCATCGAGGCCGTCATTAAAGGAATAGAAAATATAATCAAAAAGTATGCGGGGAATTTTTGACTGCGTTTGTCAGCCTTTCAAAACCTCTTTATACATTCTTATATACTCGTTGGCTGATTTTCCCCAACTGTTATCGCTTTCCATCGCACGTTTAACAAGTATCTGCCAACCCTCTTTATCACGGTAACCTTCGCAGGCTCGCCTTATTGCGTGAAGCATATCGTGGGCATTGTATGAAGAAAATACAAATCCGTTACCCTCACCGTCACCGCTGTCACGAACGGAGTCTCTCAAACCGCCTGTTTCACGAACGATCGGAATTGTGCCGTAGCGCAACGCAACCATTTGAGAAAGTCCGCAAGGCTCACTTTTCGACGGCATAAGGAACAAGTCGCAACCGGCGTATATTTTCCGTGCGAGGTCGGGAACGAAGCCCAAGCACAAACCGACCTGTTCGGGGAACCTTGCCGCAAGTCCTCGGAAAAATTCTTCATACTGATAATCGCCCGAACCCAAAACGACAAGTTGAATATCGGTTGTTGCGAGAAGTTCGTCAAGAACCGCTTTGCAAAGGTCAAGACCCTTGTGCGAAACAAGTCTTGTAACCATACCCATAATAGGTGTATCACTTTTCTCCGGAAGCCCCAAAAGTTTCCGGAGTTCTGTTTTGTTAACATATTTCCCACGCACATTGTCGGCTGTGTAGTTTTTGAATATGTCTTTGTCCGTTGCGGGGTCATAGTTGACAACATCGATTCCGTTAAGAATACCGCGAAGTTTGAAACGGCGTTCTTTAAGAATCGTATCGAGCCCGTGCGAATACCACGGGTCAAGAATCTCCTTGGCGTAGGAGGGGCTGACGGTCGTTACCGCATTGGCGCACTCAATGGCACCTTTCATAAGGTTCACGGTTCCGTCATATTCCAACAAGTTTTTATCGGCATGGTTAATTCCGACAACGTTATCGAGAAGTTCCTCGCCGTAAACACCCTGATACTGAATATTATGAATTGTAAAAACGGTTTTAATATTCTCATAGCCGGGCTGATTCGCATACATCGTGCTGTAATAAACCGGCGTGAGGGCGGTCTGCCAATCGTTGCAATGAATGATGTCGGGTTTGAATCCGATATGCGGAATTATTTCGAGAATCGCTCTTGAAAAGAATGCGAAACGCTCGGCATCGTCATAAAAGCCGTAAAGAGAATCCCTTTTAAAATAATACTGGTTATCGAGCAAATAATATATAACTCCGCCGGCTCTTGCTTCGAATATTCCGCAGTACTGCCTGCGCCAAGCAACGGGAACCGATATATTCGTTATAAATTTCATCGAGTCTTTGAGTTCTTGCTTGATGTTGTCGTAAAGAGGCATAACAACACGGCATCCGATAAGACGTTTTCTTAAAGCCTGGGGCAACGAACCGGCAACGTCACCCAAACCGCCGCTGGCTATGAACGGCAACGCTTCACTCGCTGCATATAAAACTTTCATTATGTTTTCTCCTTTTTCAGATAACTATTTCTTTGCCGACAAACAGAGGGTAACTTTTATCGCCGGAAAGCACTTTTTTCGGTGTTATGACGGTATTTTTATCCATAATCACGCAATTGAGTTTCGCATCTTCACCAACGAACGCATCTTGCATAAGTATGGAGTTTTCGACAACGGCGCCTTTCGCGACTCTCGCCCCACGGAAAACAATGCTGTTTTTAACCGTGCCTTCAATTTGACAACCGTCGGCAATAAGCGAGTTCTTGCATTCCGACGATATGCCGTAAATAACGGGCATATCGTTGCGAACCTTGGTGAATACCGGTGTGTCTTTATTGAAAAGTTCCGCTCTGCACTCTTTTTTCAAAAGTTCCATACTTGCGGCGAAATATGTGTTCATACTGTCAATGGTGTAATTCCACTCTTTGATTTTATACCCGTATATATTAAGCGAGGACACGTTCTTTTGAAGTATGTCTTTTTCAAAACTCGTGTAGGCGTAACTTTGCGCATCGCCTATGAGCCTTTCCAAAAGTGCTTTTCTTATAAGAATAACGTTTGCCGAGTAATTTACGGGGTCGGCGGATTTAACATCGATGCCGATACTTGTAACTTTATCTTCACCGTTTACTTCGAGAACGGCTTGATTTTGAAGTTTCGGCAACTCACCCGTGCAATAAGCGACCGTTATATCGGCATTTTTCTTTGAATGGAAGTCAAAAAGCCCCGAACAATCCATATTGCAAACAAAGTTCGAATCCATAAGCAAAACATATTCCTGTTTTGAGTGCGAAATGAAATCCATAATTCTGCTTAAAGAGTCTATTCTGTTGTTGGCATCCGCCACGGTCGGTGTGAAAGGCGGAAGCATCGTCAAGCCGTCAACTTTTCTTGAAAGATCCCACGGTCTGCCGCTGCCGACGTGGTCCATAAGCGAACGGAAATTGCTGTTTGCGATAACTCCGACTTTTGTTACACCGCAGTTAACGAGGTTTGAAAGCGGAAAGTCTATAAGACGGTACCTTCCGCCGAAGGGAACGGAGCCCATTGTACGTCTGGCGGTAAGAGCGCCCAAACACGGGTCATAAGAATTTGAATACACAATTCCGAGAACATTTTTCGGCATCATACTGTTTCACCCTCCTTAACATCTTCCGATATCATAGATTTTGCTTTTACAACGGCATTCTTGCCGACATTGACGCCCGCACCGACTACGCTGACGCCCCAATTGTCAAGGTCTTTGCAGTTTTGAGGATTTTCGCCGACGACGGCGCCCTCCTCGATAACGGCGTTTTCCGCGACCATCGCATACTGAACGACGGCACCTTTTTTAATTACCGCACCGGGCATAACTATCGAATAATCGACAAAAGCGCCTTCTTCAACGGTAACATTCGAAAACAGCACGGAATAGTCGATTTTTCCTTCAATTTCGCAACCGCCCGCCGCTATGGAATTTTCGATAACGGCTTTATCGGAAACATACTGCGGAGCGGTAACAGCGCCTCTGCCGTATATTTTCCAACTTGAGTCGCTCAAATCGATGTTGGCTTTGGGATTGAGCAAATCAAGGTTTGCCTCCCAAAGTGAGTCTATTGTTCCGACGTCTTTCCAATATCCTTCAAAACCGTAGGCAAAAAGCCTTTCGTTTGCCTCATGCATTGCGGGAATGACGTTTTTGCCGAAGTCGTTTGAAGATTCGGGGTTGTTTTCGTCATCGATAAGGTATTGACGAAGTTTTTCCCATGTGAACATATACACACCCATTGAGGCTTTGTTGCTTTTCGGATTTTTCGGTTTTTCCTCAAATGCGGTGATTCTGCCGTCGTCATCGGTAAACATAAGCCCGAAACGTGATGCTTCCTCCCACGGGACTTCAAGCATTGCAATAGTGCAAGCGGCGTCTTTTTGTTTGTGGAACTGAAGCATTTTCGCATAGTCCATTTTGTATATGTGGTCGCCCGAAAGAACAGCCACATATTCCGGATTATATCTGTCGATAAACTGAATATTTTGATAGATGGCGTTTGCGGTGCCTTTGTACCATTCGGTACCCTCTATTTGCTGATACGGTGAAAGTATGTGAACACCGCCGTTGGCACGGTCGAGATCCCAAGGGCCGCCGTTCCCGATATAATCGTTAAGTTCAAGAGGTTGATACTGTGTAAGAACACCTACCGTATAAATGCCCGAATTTACACAGTTTGAAAGCGGGAAGTCGATAATTCTGTATTTACCGCCGTAAGGTACAGCGGGCTTTGCGATGTTTTTAGTGAGAACGCCAAGCCTTGAACCTTGACCGCCTGCCAAAAGCATTGCGATACATTCCGTCTTTTTTGCCATTGTTGTCACTTTCCTTTCGATTTATATATACTGAAATTTTATGCTTTTTTCGAACCTGTTTGTTTATTTTCGGCGGATGTTTTTTTCGCCGATTTTTTCGGTTTTAAATATATTGTCGTCATCGGCGGAAGTTTCAGTTCGATATAGTTATCGTACCCGTGCATAGCGCCTTTTTTGACTTCATAACTCTTTTTGAGCCGTTCACCCGTACCGCCGAATTTCGAGGCATCGGAATTGAAGACTATTTCGTAACCTTCCGCTTTCGGAACGCCGATTTTATAATTGTTTCTTAAAACGGGTGTAAAGTTGCACACGGCAATTATTCTTTCGCCGTTTTCATCATTTCGCACAAAAGCAATGACCGAGTTTGTGTTATCGTCGCTCACTATCCAATCGAAGCCTTCCCAACTGCAGTCGATTTGCCACATCGGTGAATTTTTTTTGTAAAACTTGTTCAATTCACGGGTGTAGTCCTGCAACAGCACGTGCATATCATAATCAAGAAGAATCCAATCAAGACCTTTTTTGTAGTCCCACTCGATAAACTGACCGAACTCCGTTCCCATAAATACGAGTTTTTTGCCGGGATGGGCGTACATATAGCCGAGGAACGCTCTCACGCCGGCAAATTTTTCGTTGTAGTTGCCGGGCATTTTGTTTATCAGCGAACACTTGCCGTGAACGACCTCATCATGGGAAACAGGCAATATAAAATTCTCGCTGAATGCATAGAAAAACGAAAAAGTAACTAAATCGTGATTGTATTTTCTGTAAATACCGTCAAGCGAAAAATACCGCAGAATGTCATTCATCCAGCCCATATTCCACTTGAAATTGTAACCGAGACCGCCCATATACGCCGGCTTTGACACCATCGGCCACGAGGTGCTTTCTTCCGCAATCATCATAATGTCGCCGTGCTCTTTAAAGACTGCTTCGTTAAGTTGTTTCATAAAGGCAACGGCTTCGAGGTTTTCGTTACCTCCGTTTGCATTCGGAATCCACTGACCTTCTTCACGGCCGTAGTCAAGGTAAAGCATGGAGGCAACCGCATCCACCCTCAACCCGTCAACATGGTATTCGTCAAACCAAAAGCAGGCGTTCGAAATAAGAAAACTTTGCACTTCGTTTTTGCCGTAGTCGAAAACTTTTGTCCCCCACTGAAGATGCTCGCCTTTTTTCGGGTCGGCGTATTCATAACACGGCTCGCCGTCGAAAAGTGCAAGACCGTGCGCATCTTTCGGGAAATGTGCGGGTACCCAATCGACAATAACACCGATTCCCGCTTTGTGGCATTCGTCGATAAAATACTTGAAATCGTCGGGCGTTCCGTAGCGTGAGGTAACCGCAAAATAGCCTGTGACCTGATACCCCCACGAACCGTCAAACGGATGCTCGGCAACGGGCATAACCTCAATGTGAGTGTAGCCCATCTTTTTAACATATTCAACGAGTTCAACAGCCATATCACGGTAACTCAACGTGTTCGAATCTTCATGAAGCCTCCACGAGCCGAGATGCACCTCGTAAATATTGACGGGAGTTTTATAAACAGAAGTTTCCTTCCTTTTTTTCAGCCAATTGGCATCACGCCATTTGTATTCGCTTTCGAAAATTTTCGAAGCGGTTCCGGGGCGTGTTTCCGCATGGAACGCATAAGGGTCGGCTTTGTAATGTTTCATTCCGTCAGCCGAATATATCAAAAATTTGTATGCGTCGAAATTTGATACCCCGTCAACACAAACCTCCCACACGCCGGCATCGTTGAGCCGTTTCATCGGCGAAGACTCCTCGTTCCAGCCGTTAAACTCGCCTATGACATAAACGGCTGTTGCGTGGGGCGCCCAAACTCTGAAAACGTATTTTCCGGATTCGATTTTATGCGCACCCAAAAACTCCTGAGATTTGAAATTACGCCCTTGATGAAAAACATACAAAGGAAAATCGTTGTAATCCGTTGCTTCAATCTTCTTTTTCACATCTTCCACCACCGATTGAAAAATTTATGATACATCAACTTAATAATATCAAATTCGCCTTATATTTTCAAGAGTTTTTAATATATTTTGTTCAAACGCAAGTTAAATTTCCCGTGGTACATTTGTCGCTTTTGCACAAATATATTGTGCCGTTATTTTAAGTTTCGACCTATTTCCGTAAAATAAACACTTTAAGGTGCAAAAAATTCCGATTGGAAATTTGTTAACTTTTTTAAAAAATAGCGTCTTTTTTCTTTTTTGTAATAATAAATACGAAAAAAATGATAATATATACAAGATTAACTTAAACGTTTAACTATTTTAAAAAAGGTGAGATCAATGGATCTGAGAGAACTTGTTCACGAGTTGATCATGATAACGGTCATTCACAGGTGTCACGTGACGAAATCCGCTTTAAAAGTGGGGTTGCACTTCGGTCAACCGATGATTCTCGAATATGTCATCGCACACGATTCCTGCACCCAGAAGGAACTTGCCGCCGCCATGCACATATCACCGCCGAGCGTTGCGACAACGCTCAAGCGAATTGAAAAAGCGGGGCTTATAACAAGAATCCACGATTCCGATGACACAAGAAAAAACCGCATTTCCGTCACGCCGAAAGGCATAAACGCACTTAAAGAATACCGAAAAATATGTGATGCAACCGATGAAGATATGTTCCGCGGGTTTTCAACCGAAGACCGTGAAACATTACATAAACTTCTTGTTCGGCTTCACGAAAACCTTGACACCGAAAGTTTCACAAGGGAAGAAATCGACGCTCTTTTGAAAAAATCATCACCACCGAAAGGAGTTACGAAAAAATGATTAAAAAACTTTTGCCGTATGCAAAAAAATACAAATTATTCGCCATAATGTCGCCGATTGCGATTATTTTTGAGGTTCTTATCGAAGTTACCATACCTCTTATGATGTCCGTTATCGTCGACTGTGGCATCAGCGGACAGTCGCTCGAACAAAAAGAAAGTTTTGTTGCGGACTTTCTCATTTCGTTGGGATTCGGCAACTTACAGGGCACCGACCTTATCCTCGCCGTCGGCGGTCTTATGTTTGTGATTGCCCTGTTTTCGCTTATATGCGGTGCGGGAGCCGCTTTTTTCGCGGCAAACGCCGGTATGGGTTTCGGTTCGGAACTTCGACGTGGAATATTCAATAAAATACAGGATTTTTCCTTCTCCAACATCGACAAATTTTCGACGGGTTCGCTTGTCACCCGTATGACAACCGATATCAACACCGTTCAAATGGCGTTTATGATGGCTTTGAGAATGCTGATACGTTCACCGCTTATGTTCGTTATGGCAATAAGCATGGCATTCAGCATTAACAAAAGGCTGTCGCTTGTTTTCATGTGCATTGCACCCGTTATGTTTACACTTATTTTGCTTATCGGTTCCGCCGCACACAAGCGTTTTACGAAAATGTTCAAAAAGTACGATAAAATCAACAACTACATTCAGGAAACGCTCATCGGCGCCAGAGTTGTTAAGGCTTTTGTTCGTGCGAAACACGAAAAAGAAAAATTCCGCATTTCAAACGACGAACTCAAAGATGCTTCCGTATTTGCGGAAAAACTCATAATCCTCAACAACCCCATTATGGCTGTGTCGATTTACACCTGTATAATACTTGTGCTTTGGATCGGCTCGAAACTTATCTTGGGCGGTTCGATGTACCTTGGCGATTTAATGAGTTTCATCACATACATTCAGCAAATATTTATGTCGTTGATGATGATTTCAATGATATTCGTTATGTCGGTTATGGCTAAAGCCGCCGTAAACCGTATCTGTGAAGTTTTAGACGAAAAACCCGACATCAACGATGATCTCGCCGACGACACCGCAATTGTCGAAGACGGTAGCATTGAGTTCAAAAACGTATCGTTCAAATACAGCAAAAACGCAGAAAACAATGTTCTTAAAGATATCAACTTAAAAATCGAATCGGGCGAAACGATCGGCATACTCGGTGCTACGGGCAGTGCGAAAACATCGCTTGTTCAACTCATTCCCCGTCTTTACGACGCAACCGAAGGCGAAGTTCTCGTCGGCGGCAAAAACGTTAAAGAATACAAACTCAGAAATCTTCGTGACAGCGTATCGATGGTTTTGCAAACAAACCTGCTGTTTTCGGGCACGATTGAAGAAAATCTTCGTTGGGGCGACGAAAACGCAACGATTGACGAAATCCGTTCCGCTGCGAAAATCGCACAAGCAGACGATTTCGTTATGAGTTTCCCCGACGGTTATCAAACCGATCTCGGTCAAGGAGGCGTAAATGTTTCCGGCGGTCAAAAACAGCGTCTTTGCATTGCGAGGGCAATCCTCAAAAAGCCGAAAGTTTTGATTTTGGATGACTCGACAAGTGCCGTAGACACCGCCACCGACGGTAAAATTCGCGAAGGAATGAAAAATCTTCTTCCCGACACAACAAAAATCATAATCGCACAGCGTATCAATTCCATACAGCACGCCGACCGAATAATCGTTTTGGACGACGGAAAAATCAACGATATCGGCAACCACGACGAATTGCTTTCACGCAATGAAATTTACAGAGAAGTGTTTGTTTCACAGCAGGAAAGCAAAATGGAACAATAAGAAAGGAGTGTCGCAAAATGGCAGAAAACCGAAGAAATATGCACGGTCCGGGTTCTAAACAGAATTTCGATAAACCGAAAAACACAGGCAAAACACTTATGCGACTTCTTTCTTACGTTGCAAAAAGCAAAGGCTTGTTGGCATTAGTTGTATTTTTGGTGCTTTTGGCATCATTCGCGAACATAGCGGGAACATATTTCCTTACGCCCATCATCAACGAAATAGGCAGACTGTTTGAAACAGGCTCATCCGATATGAGCACGGTCATAAAATATCTTGTCGCTTTGGGTGTTTTGTACGCCGTAGGCGCCGCATCGCAATATGCATACGCAAGAGTTATGCTTAACATTTCTCAAAGCACAATGAACATTTTAAGGCGTGACCTTTTCGACCGCCTTCAGGATTTGCCCATCAAATATTTTGATACCCACACCCACGGCGAACTTATGAGCCGTTTCACAAACGACGTTGACACAATACGTGAGGCAATAAGCCAAGGTCTTGTGCAGATGATTTCCTCTTTCGTCACCGCTGTCGGCATTTTCGCTATGATGCTTTACATCAGCCCCGCACTCACCTGCCTTATTATCGTTATGCTTTTTGTTATGTTGGCGGTAATCAAATTCGTCGGCGGTAAAAGTTCACGCTATTTCAGGAAACAGCAGGCTTCCGTCGGCAGAGTAAACGGTTATATCGAAGAACTCATCGGCGGTTTAAAAGTCGTAAAAGTCTTTTGCCGTGAGGATAAAACAAAAGAAAACTTTGTTTCCATCAACGAAGATTTCAGAAAATCGGCGACTAACGCACACACCTTCGCAAGTATTCTTATGCCGATAATGGGCAACATTTCATACATCAACTTCGCATTGTCCGCCGCTGTCGGCGCATTCATCATTCTTTACACGTCATCAAAGACCGGTGTTGCCGGATTCTTCTTCGGCGGAATAAACGGTGCTCTCACGATCGGTTCGCTTGCATCGTTTTTGCAGTACACACGTCAATTCTCAAACCCCATAACACAGGTTTCACAGCAGATGAACAACGTTCTTGCCGCTGTTGCCGGTGCCGAAAGAGTTTTTGATGTAATCGACAGCGAACCCGAAGAAGACAACGGATATGTTACCCTTGTCAACGCAAGAATCGACGAAAACGGCAATGTCACCGAAACAGACGAACGCACAGGTTCGTGGGCATGGAAACATCCTCATTCCGCAGACGGAAGCGTTACCTACACACCGCTTAAAGGCGATGTCCGTTTCCACAATGTCACGTTCTCTTACGACGGCAAAAAGACCGTTCTCAAAAACGTTTCGCTCTATGCAAAACCCGGTCAGAAAATTGCTTTTGTCGGCTCGACCGGTGCGGGTAAAACAACTATAACGAATCTTATAAACAGATTTTACGATGTTCAGGAAGGCAAAATCACATACGACGGCATAAACATCAAAAAAATCAAAAAAGACGATCTGCGCCGTTCACTTGCAATGGTTTTGCAAGACACTCACCTTTTCACCGGTACCGTTGAAGAAAACATCCGTTACGGCAAACTTGATGCCACCCACGAAGAAGTCGTTAAAGCGGCGAAAATCGCCAATGCCGACAGTTTCATCACAAGACTTCCCGACGGCTACAACACAATGCTCAAGGGTGACGGCAGCAACCTTTCGCAAGGTCAACGCCAACTTCTCGCAATCGCACGTGCCGCTGTTTCCGACCCGCCCGTTCTTATTCTCGACGAAGCAACAAGTTCGATAGATACAAGAACCGAACGCCTTATCGAAAAAGGTATGGATAAACTTATGGAGGGCAAAACCGTTTT
>CAYPAB010000051.1:0-12667 GCA_964408605.1 uncultured Eubacteriales bacterium | reverse complement strand
CTCATGCTCTTGCCATAACTCGTTTACCATTTTTTTATTATAATCCATTTACTCTTTTTCCTCTTTTCAAATTATTCCCATATAATAGTAATCGTTTTAATTGTCATAATGTGACAAGAAAATTTAAAATCATCCTTATCCTGACGGTATTTATATAATTATAACATATTATTTGTACTATTTGTTATGCAATTTTGACTTAATTTTCTACTTTTTTGCAGTTTTACTTATCAAACTGAAAAATATAGACATTTCAAGCTCTTGTTTTAACCACGTCGAAAAATGGGGATAGGTTAGAATGTTTCGTTCTGCTGCTGTAATACTGTTGATTGCTTCTCTTTTTTTAGCAATATCAGTTATTTCTAAAACTCCATCAACGAAGCGTTCGACTTCAATATCAGTGAAGAGTATTCTATTTACATTGCCCATAAGCACACCTCACAAATATCAATTTATAACTTAACAATTGTATTATGACATAATTCTACATTTTTTCAAGATGTAGATTGACATAAAAAGATAGCAAGAGGTATGTTAAGGGAAGTGAACTTACAGTTGACTAAACTATAAAAAGGTCAGATAGAGCAATTAACTCTATCGGCTTTTTTATCACATTGTATATTTGAAGTCATTTTAAATATTTTAATTGACCAAATCAATTAATTAGATATAAACAAAAAATCCGAACCCATTTCCTATTAGGAAAATTTGGTTCGGATTTTTCAGGTTTGGTGCGGGTAACAGGACTTGAACCTGCACAGCCTTGCGACCATTAGAACCTGAATCTAACGCGTCTGCCAATTCCGCCATACCCGCATATTAAGATTTTGCGATACGACGCACCAAAAGTGTTGTATGCACGATATTTTAACACATATATTTTTCGGTGTCAACAAATTAAAACACAGTTGCGAAAAAATGCGGAAGTTTTGCGGTGAAAGAATGCGGAAAAGTTACAGATAGTTTGCGGATGAGTTGCGGATAGGTTGCGGATGAGTTGCGGAAAAATATAATGGATTTCGGGTTCAGCCGTTTAGTTCGTCTTGGAATTCCGGCATTATATATTTTGTGACGGAGATGAACATAACTTTCATTTCGCCGTAAGAATATTCGTTGAGCGTTCTGTTTTCGCTCGCACATTTTGAATTCAAATTTTTATCGACGGAATATATTGCGACAAGTGTGTCGGCGTTTCTTAAAAGTTTGCCGTCGGTACCTCGTGAGCCATCGAACTGCAACACGATATTGCCGTCGTTATCGGGTACGGTATAAAGTGCAACGAGATTCGTCGAATTAACGCCGTATTTAGTTGACACCGCTTTAATATATTTGTTGTCGGGGCTATCGGAAAAAGCCATTTTGCCCGTTTTTTGATAAACTTTTTCGGTTGTTTCGGATATATCCCATTGAGTTGTGATTTGTGCCGGAACCGACACGGTTTGTGCTTTCGTTACGGGTGGGGTTGCGGGTGCGGTTTCGGTCACAGCGACATCATTTTGTGTATCCGGCTGTGAAAACTGAACGGGCGACGTTGTTTCGGGTGCCTGCACGACGGCACCTTCGGTTTGAAAATTATAAACGGGTGCGGTGGAAGATACCTCATAACCGCCGTTATCGGTGGTTTCGTATTTTTCGGAAGGTGTTTTCCCGCATGAACACAGAATAAGCAACGCACTTGCGGTTGCCAAGATTTTTAAACCGATATTTTTCATTTCGTTCGCCTCTTTTCGAATATAAATATATCACACAACAAAACTTATTGCAACTCGCATAATTTTCTTTCTCTTGCAATTTTCCGTTATAAATAGTATTATTAAATTGGTTTATTTTAAATAAGGGTGGAAAAAATGGGAAAAACAGTCAAATATTCCGTTATCGGCACGTCTTGGATAACAAAATCTTTTATACAGGGGGCAAATCTCACCGAAGGTTTGCTTCTTGACGGTGTTTATTCACGCTCAAAAGAAAAAGGCACATCATTTGCGAATGAAACCGGTGCGAAGCGTGTTTTTACCGATTTTTCGGAACTTCTCGCATCCGATACCGAACTTGTTTACGTTGCAAGCCCCAACGTATGCCATTACGGTCAAAGCAAGGCTCTGCTTGAAAGCGGAAAACACGTTATATGCGAAAAGCCCATAACCGTTACGCTGTCGGAATTCAAAGAACTTTCGGCACTTGCGGACGAAAAAGGTTTGGTCTATTTTGAAGCGATAATGTATATGCACTCGCCCGCACGGGAAATATTGAAAAAAGCCGTTGCCGAAATCGGCGAAATTCGAAGTGCCACATTCGATTTTTCGCAACTTTCTTCAAAATATCCCGCACTGAAATCGGGTGAAATTCCCAACATATTCAACCCCGAAATGAAAACGGGCGCACTTAACGATTTGGGCATATACTGTGTTTATCCGGCTGTTGATTTGTTCGGTGTGCCCGACGAAATAATACCGTCTCAGCATTTTCTTTCAACAGGTGCCGACGGTTGCGGTTCGGCTGTTTTCAAATATTCCGACAAACTTGTTACCGTTACATATTCGAAATTGGGTCAGAGCCGTTCGGCATCGCAAATAATGGGTGATCTCGGAACGGTGACATTGGGAAGCGTTTCGCAGACGGATAATATATATTTATATGATAATCACGGCGAAAAAACGGAACTCGTTCCCGATATAGACAAAAAATATCACATGGCGAATGAAGCGAAAAGCGCCTATGATTTTATAACCGCACCGGAAGATACGCAAAAATTCCGTGCGGAATGTAAAAAGGTAAACGAGGCTGTGCTCGGATGTATGGAAAAAATGAGGGTGGAAAATGTTTGAACGTGAACTTAAAGATTTTTTGCTGTCAAAGGGTGTCAGCGACGTCGGTTATGCATTTATCGACAATTCCGACACGGGCGAACTGAAATATGCCGTCAGCATAGCGGTAAGGCTTTCGGATGCGATAATCGACGAAATCGGCGATGAACCGACCCCGACATATTTTAATCATTACAGGTCGGTCAACGCATTTATCGACCGAACGCTTCTGGATGCGGGGCTCTTTTTACAAAGCAAAGGTTACAACTACATAACGGTTGCGGCTTCTCAAAGCATACCGGGAACGCCGTATAACGGCAGATATTCGCACAAAGAGGCGGCACGGAAATCGGGCTTGGGCGGTATCGGTAAAAATTCTCTGTTTATTCACAAAAAATACGGGGCACGTGTGCGACTCGGCACTCTTTTTACGGATTGCCCGTTGCAAGGCGACGGCGAATTTACCGAAGATATTTGTATCGGTTGCGACAGATGTGTGAAAGCGTGTCCGTCGGGTGCGATTTCGGGAGCGGAGTTTAAAGTCGGTATAAAACGTGAGGAAATGTTCAGTCCCGCTGTTTGCAGCGAATATATGAAAAAACATTTTCATCACATCGGCAGGGGAGCCGTGTGCGGAATATGTATGAAAGTTTGTCCTTTAAAAAACGAAAAAGGGTGATAGTATGGCAAAAATACTTGTTGCCGACGATGAAGAACTCATAAGAAAACTGATAGGCGACTGTTTGAAAAAGAACGGTCACACCGTTCTTGAAGCCGAAGACGGCGACAGAGCAATCGAAATTTTCAAAAAAAATCCCGACATAAAACTTGCCGTTTTAGACATAATGATGCCCGAAACAGACGGTTGGCAAGTCTGCCGTAAAATCCGTGAGACAAGCGGAGTACCCGTGATATTGGTTTCGGCACGTTCGGAGGATTTTGATCAAATAATGGGTTTTGAAAGCGGTGCCGACGATTACGTCACGAAACCGTTTTCCCTTGCGGTTCTCTCACGGCGTATAGAAGCACTTTTGCAACGTGGTGCCGTTCAAACGCCGACAAAATCAAATGCCGATGCCGACATAATCACCGTAAACGGGCTCACAATAAACCCCACCGCCTACGAGATAACGTTGAACGGCGAAAAAATCGAACTTACACTTAAAGAGTTCGGCATTATTCATAAACTTTGCAAGTCGCCCGGCAGGGTGTACTCACGTGATAAACTGCTCGATGAAATTTGGGGAATGGATTACGAAGGCGATATAAGAACCGTTGATTCCCATGTTGCACGACTGCGCACAAAACTCGGTGAGTGGGGCAACAAAAACATTGTTACGATATACGGAACGGGATATAAAGTCAACAAAATATAATCACCTTGACGAAAGAGGGGGCGAACATAATGAAAAGGCGAAAACTCGGAATAAGAGCGAGGTTTTTTCTGGAGGTAGGCACAATAATGGCGGTCTGCCTTATCGGTATTGCCGTAGTGAATTCGCAACTTTTGGAATCGGTTTATATTTGGAATGTCGAACGCACGTTGCGTTCCATGGCGCAACAGGCGGAGTCTTCGGGTGACGGATATTTTAACCTGCTTGCGGAATTTGAACTTGAAAAAGGCGTAAGCATAGATTTATACGATGAAAAAGACAACTATCTTTATGAGGGTGGCGGTTCGTTCGTTTCGGGAAACAAACTTAACATAATCAGCCGAAAAGAAAACAGCGACGGCAGTTATTTCAATGTTGTAAATGCGGATGGCAAAAACACGCAGTATATACTTTACGGAAAAACGTTCGATAACGGCTATCACATTGAAATCACCGTGCAAAAAGACCCCATTCAAGAAAACGCCTCAATCGCCACCGTCGTAACAACGACGATCACGGTTTTCGCATTGATACTTGCGTTGGTGTTTATTTTTGACTATTCACGCCGTTTTACGAAACCGCTTATTCAAATGAACGAAGTTATGGGGAAAATCGCAAATCTCGATTTTTCGACACGGACTGACATCGAGCGAAACGACGAAATCGGAACTCTTTCGCACAACATAAACAAGGTTTCCGATTCTCTCGACAACGCTTTGACGGAACTGCGAAAGAAAAACGCCGACCTTGAGGCGGATATCGAAAAAGAACGTAAACTCGAAAAAATGCGGATGGAATTTGTTTCGTCGGCATCGCATGAACTCAAAACGCCAATAGCGATTATTCGCGGATATGCCGAGGGATTAAAAATGAACTTGGAAGAAACCGACGAAAACACGCTCGAATATTGCGACATAATAATGCGTGAAGCGGATAAAATGAACGAACTTGTCGTAAATATGTTGGAGCAGTCGATGTACTCATCGGGGGCAAAAAAACCGGAGAAAGAGGTTTTTTCGGTTGATGAGTATATATGGGAATTTCTTAAAAGCGCAAGCCCCATTTTCGAAGAAAAAAACATAAAGGTGATTTACGGCGGTACCGATTCGGTTGCTTTCGCCGACAAAAAACAAATGACTACGGTGCTTTCAAATATCGTGCTTAACGCTTGCAGTCATGCAGAAAACGAAAAAATTATTGAAATCAGCGTAAAAAAAATTCACAATTCCGTTCGCATAAATGTATTTAATACAGGGAGTCTTATTTCGGATAAGGATAAAGACAGCATATTTACGTCGTTTTACCGTGCCGATAAAGCCCATTCCAGAAAAGAAGGGCGTTTCGGTTTGGGGCTTTCAATCGTAAAATCCATTGTTCAAAATCACGGTTGCGAATGCGGTTTTGAAAACGAAGACAACGGCGTGACGTTTTGGTTTACACTCGAAAATGCGTCGGAAATAAAGATTTCGGAAGGAAAATAGAATGAATATTGATTTTGTTATACCCTGTCTTTTGGGTGTTGAAGGCATTATCGCCGATGAACTTCGCTTCCTCGGTGCGGAAAACGTTAATGCCGAAAACGGCAGAGTCTTGTTTTCGGGCGACGAAAACATACTTGCCAGAGTGAACATCTGCTCTCATTTTGCGGAACGTGTTCAAATAATGATGGGCTCTTTCACCGCAAAAACTTTTGAGGAATTGTTCCAAGGGGTCAAAAATCTTCCGTGGGAAGAATGGATAGGCAAAGACGATGCCTTCCCCGTAAAAGGATATTCTCTTAAATCAACGCTTTTCAGCGTAAGCGATTGCCAAGCGATTATTAAAAAGGCGGTTGTTGAACGTCTTAAATCGAAATACGGAATTTCATGGTTCAACGAGACAGGCCCCGTGCATCAAATTCAGTTTTCGATTATGAACGACAAAGCGACGCTTCTTATCGACACCACCGGTGCGGGTCTTCACAAACGTGGTTACAGGCTTTCACAAAACGGTGCGCCGATAAAGGAAACGCTTGCCGCATCAATTTGCGCTCTTGCGAAAGTCCGCCATTATCACACTCTTTACGACCCGATGTGCGGAAGCGGTACGCTTCTTATCGAAGGTGCGCTGTACGCTCATAACATAGCGCCCGGTCTTAACCGCAATTTCGCCGCGGAAAGATTTGAAGTCCTGCCTAAAAACATTTGGAAAGAAGAACGTGAAAGGGCACGGAGTCTTGAAAAGGTGGATACCGATTTTGTCGGTTACGGTTCTGATATTGACGAAGAAGCCGTCAAAATTGCCGTTGCAAACGCCTCACGTCTTCCGATAGGCGAAAAATTGCATTTTGAAAAACGTGATATCAAAGATTTTAAAAAGTTCAGCGAACGTGGTACCGTTATATGTAACCCGCCCTACGGCGAAAGGCTTCTCGATTTGCAGGAGGCGGAGCGTCTCTACCGTCAAATGGGCAAGGTTTTCGACCGTCAACACGGTTGGAGTTATTATGTAATAACGCCCGACGAGGAATTTGAAGATTGCTTCGGAAGAAAAGCAGACAAAAGCAGAAAACTTTACAACGGTATGATAAAGTGCCGACTGTATATGTATTTTAAATAATCGGAGGAAAAGATAAATGAAACATCTTTTTATAGTCAACCCGAAATGCGGTAAAGGTATTTCTTATGAACGGTGTGCCAACGGCATTATCGAAACTATGGAAAAAATGAATATAACCGACTATGAGATTCACGTTACCGACGGGCCTCGTGACGGCTATAATTATGCGAAAAAAGAAGTCGACAAAGGCGAGCCTATTCGTGTTTATGCCTGTGGCGGTGACGGAACTCTTTATGAAGTCGTTAATGCGTGTGCATGCAAAAGCAATGCTGAAGTTGCGGCGTTCCCCTTGGGAAGCGGTAACGATTTCATCCGCATATTCGGTGACAAAAAAGACTTGCGTGATGTTGCCGACCATGTTAACGGCACGGTTATGGAGTTTGACCTTATCAAGTGCGGTGACGAATATGCCATCAACCAATGTTCAATGGGGCTTGATGCCGAGGTTTGCGCCAATCAGTCCACATTTAAAAAACTGCCCTTTATAAAGGGCGAGGCGGCATACACTCTTTCGGTTCTTTATTGCTTTATAGGAAAAATGAAAAGTACGTTCACCATTCAAATCGATGACGAAGAACCTTTCACGACAGATGTTTTGTTTGCGGTCGGCGGAAACTCACGTTGGTACGGCGGCGGATATATGGCGGCGCCGAAGGCATTGCCGTTTGACGGTCTTCTTGATTTTATCGTTGTAAAAAAAGACTGCCCCAGAATCAAACTTCTTTCACTTATAAAACCGTATAAAGAGGGCAGACATTTAGGTTGGGACAGAACCGTTTTCAAACGCGGTAAAAAAATGACTGTTAAAAGTTCCAAACCCGCCGCGGTCAATGTTGACGGCGAGTGTAAATATGTAACCGAAAGCACGTTCGAAATAATAGAAAAAGGCATAAAATTTGTTGTTCCCGCCTGTTCTGATTTTATGGAGAGGGTAAGAACAAACAGCCTTTGATTTCATAAAAAGACGGGATTTCGGTTTCACGAAATTTATTAAATTAAAACACAAAAACCCCGTTGGGAATGCACACGGCATATTCCCGACGGGGTAATGTATTATCGGTGAAATATAACGGCGTAAACCGTCACATTATCCGAACAATGCAAGAAGGAATCCCGCCGCAACAGCGGAGCCGATAACACCGGCAACATTGGGACCCATAGCGTGCATAAGAAGGAAGTTTGTGGGGTTATATTTCCGGCCTTCGTTTTGAGCGATACGCGCTGCCATGGGAACGGCGGAAACTCCCGCCGCACCGATAAGAGGATTGATTTTTCCTTTTGTGATAACATAAAGAAGTTTGCCGAACAGAACGCCACCGGCGGTTGAAAGGCAGAAAGCGACCAATCCGAGACCTACAATAAGAAGTGTCTTGAATTGCAGGAAATCGGCACCGTTTGCGGTAGCGCCTACCGAAACGCCGAGCAAAATAGTAACGCTGTTCATAAGTCCGTTTTGCGCCGTATCGCTGAGCCTGTCAACAACACCGCATTCACGGAAAAGGTTTCCGAGCATCAGCATTCCGAGAAGGGGTGTGACCGACGGAAGAAGCAACGAGCAAACAACAAGAACGGCAACGGGGAAAATAATTTTTTCCGTTTTTGAAACTTTCCGCAACTGTTTCATTTCAACTTTGCGTTCTTTTTCGGTTGTCAGCAATTTCATGATGGGTGGCTGTATGATTCGTATAAGAGCCATATATGAGTACGCCGCCAACGCGATAGGCGCAAGAAGTTGCGGAGCGAGTTTCGATGCGAGGAAAATGGCGGTCGGCCCGTCGGCACCGCCTATGATGGCGATCGAAGCGGCCTCTTGCGGGGTGAACTGACCCGATGCCACGGCAAGCAGGAAAGCACAGTAAACACCCAACTGCGCCGCAGCACCCAAAAGAAGGCTAACAGGGTTTGAAAGAAGCGGGCCGAAATCGGTCATGGCACCTACACCGAGGAAAATAAGGCACGGAAACAATCCCGATTTTACGCCTACATAAATAATACGCAGAATACCGGAGTCGTACCAATGTGTTCCCGCTATCATTTCGGAGCCTATCGCACCCAACTCACCGCCGGTGGTATCAAGCATCATATTTGCGCCGGGCAAGTTGGCTAAAATCATACCGAAAGCAATCGGAACGAGCAAAAGAGGTTCGTATTTCTTTTTAATCGCAAGATACAGAAAAAAGATCGCAACGGCAATCATAACCGCATTTTGCCATTCTAAATTAACGAAACCCGATTGTTCCCACAGGTTTCTTAAAATTGTACCGACATCCATCGTGAAGTTTCACCTCCAATCAGATAACGGCAAGAACATCATCAGTGTTAACCGTTGAACCTTTAGGTGCATTGATTGATTTAACCGTGCCGTCACAGGGGGCAACAATATCGTTTTCCATTTTCATGGCTTCAAGAACTATAATAACATCGCCCGCTTTAACGGGGTCGCCGACATTCTTTTTAACCGCAAGAACGGTTCCGGGCATGGGAGCCGAAATTGTTGTGCCGTCGGCAACGGGGACTGTCGGAGCGGGAGTTGTCGGCGCTGAGGGTGCTTCTTCAACAGCACTCGGAGTGGCAGCGGCAACGGGAACGGGTGCTGTCGCAACTGCGGTTGCAACGGGTACTTGAGAAATGCCCGTAACTACGGCATCTGTTTCGGTGACGTCTACTTCGTAAATTTTTCCGTTTAATGTAACATTGTATTTCATTTTTATTCCTCCACCAATTTAATTGAATTAAAGCAAAGATTTTCAAGCGGAATGCCTGTTTTGTTCGATGTGATCGCCATAATAACGGCAGCATCCTGCTCGCTGACATTTTCGAGTAACGGGTCTTGATTAAGACGTTTAACACAGTTAAAAGAAAGTCTTTCAAGAGGTATGCCCGTTTTAAAAGACGTGATTGCCATAATAACGGCAGCATCCTGTTCCGATACACCGTCAAGTACAACATATCCCCGGATGTGCGGAATGGCGGTGCTTTCGTCAGACGGTTTATGTGTTTCGGCAACCGGCTGTGCGGTATTCGGCATTGTAACGGGTGAGCCTTGTGTTACGGGTTCCGAATCCGAGGTTTTCGTTGTGCCGCGTATAATTCGTGAAAGAAGTTTAACAAACACCATAAGTACCGCGAGAACCGCAAGCACAATAAGAAAACCAAGCCCCGATGAACCCAATGCATCGGAAAAACCGAATGTTTTCAAAGGAAGAATCATCATTGTCAGTCCCCCTTAATCAACGGCGTTAAATTCATAACTGTAAATTTTGCCTGCCATTTTTTCACGGTAATCGAAGAAGTTTTCCGCCTGAGTCGGGAAAGCGATATAGGAAAGGACATCCTCGTCGCTTTTTGCTTTTTCGCCGATTTCGGCTTTCGCTTTTTCAAATTGAGGTTCAAGAGTGTCGGCATATCTGCCTTCGATACACTTTTCATCACCGAGGATTTGCTTTTTAACATCTTCGTTGATTTTGCCGGGTGCATTACCGTATTCACCCATAATATAAGATTTTACTTCTTTGGAAACAGTTTTGTAACGTTCGCCGTTAAGCACGTTGTTTGTGGCTTGAACGCCGACCATCTGGCTCATTGGTGTAACAAGCGGGGGATAACCGAGATCTTCACGCACTCTGGGTGTTTCAAGCAGAACTTCATCGAATTTGTCCATTTTACCCTGTGCCGTAAGTTGTGCGACAAGGTTCGAAAGCATTCCGCCGGGCACTTGATAGTCGAGCGCTTTTGTGTCGGTTGCGAGAACCGCAGGGTTAAGAAGACCGCTCTCAAGAGCATTTGCTCTGATGGGTTTGAAGAAATCGGCGATTTTCTGCAAAGACTTAGCATTAAGCCCCGTGTCGTAGCCGAGTTCCGAAAGTGTGTAGTTGAGCGTTTCGGTTGCAGGTTGCGAAGTTCCGCCGGACATCGTCGAAATGGCGGTATCAATTACATCGACACCCGCTTCGACCGCTTTAAGACAAGTCATAAATCCCAAACCTGTTGTGCAGTGAGTGTGCAAAACAATAGGAAGATCAACCGCCTCTTTAAGCGAAGAAACAAGTTTATATGCCTCGGCGGGACTGAGAATACCCGCCATATCTTTAACAGCAATTGTTTGACAGCCCAAACTTTTCATGTTTTTTGCGAGTTCAACATAAGATTCAAGCGTGTGAATGGGGCTTATCGTGTAACAAATCGCACCGGAAGCGACAGCACCGCATTTAACGGTTTCGTCAACTGCCGTTTCGATATTTTTAACATCGTTGAGCGCATCGAATATTCTGATAATATCAATGCCGTTTTCAACGCTCTTTCTGACAAACATACGAACAACATCATCGGGATAATGATGGTAACCGAGAAGGTTTTGACCTCTTAAAAGCATTTGAAGTTTCGTGTTGGGACACGCTTTTTTTATTTTTCTCAGCCTTTCCCACGGATCTTCGTTGAGGTAACGAAGGCAAGAGTCGAATGTTGCACCGCCCCAGCATTCAAGAGAATAGTAACCTGCTTTGTCGAGTTCTGAAAGAATGGGCTGAAATTCGTTGAATTTCATACGGGTTGCGATCAACGATTGGTTTGCGTCACGCAACACGGTTTCGGTAAATTGAACCTTTTGCATTTTGCGTTCTCCTTCATTTATTGTAATAGGAAACATATATATGAACGGCGACATCTGTGTGTGAATTTTCGATCACAGAATCTGTCTACCAATTTTCCCCACTTTAGAATACACCAAAACAGATTATTTATCAAGTGTATTGTTACATTTTTGTCAAATTGACGTAAAAACGGCGGTTTTTTTCCGTTTTTTCTATACTATTATATATTATAGTGTCATTTGCAGAAAACGTGCGACCCGATTGTTGTGATTACCGGCCGTGTGCGTATCCATTTATTTGAGGTTTTTGCGGGATTGTAATAATAAAGCGCACCGCCCGAAGGATCCCAGCCGTTAATTGCGTCTTGAGCGGCTTTTTTGGATGTTGAGTCGGGCGAAACAGACCAGTTGCTGTCCGTAACAGCGGAAAACGCACCGCTTTGATAAACAACACCCGCAACCGTATCGGGAAAAGACGACGACTCAACTCTGTTCAGCACAACAGCACCCACGGCAACTTGTCCCGTATAACTCTCGCCACGAGCTTCCGCCGCAATAACTTTTGCAAGAAGATATATGTCATTTGCACTGTAACCGCCGGCACTAACAGTACCGCTTCCGCCTAAACCTAAATATAATAATGTTTTGTTACCCGCAATTCCGTCGGCCGTTATACCGACGGATTTTTGAAAATTCTTAACCGCACTTTGGGTTTTTACACCGTATATTCCGTCAACGGTACCGCTGAAATAACCGAGCGATTTAAGTTTCGTCTGTATACGACGCACTTCGTCACCTCTGGAACCGAGTCTTGACAAAACTTCCTGCGATTGCACATTACCGTCACTTGTTCGGGTTATGCCGAAAATCCCACCCAAAAGAGCAATGCAAATAATAACACATATCGTTTTGCCGGTCTTTGTGTTGATAAAATCACGAATGTTTATCACCTTATTTTCTTTTGACATAGTACACCTCTGATTTCAGTTTTTAATATGTTTTTCCGATTTTTCGGTTTTATACATTCAATCAACAAAGTTGTGAACATTAAAATTGTGGTTTAAAACACATAAAAACACTACATATAGTAACGCCGAAAAAAATGTTCGAAAAGTGTAATTTTTTTTGAAAAAGAGTATTGACTTTTTTAAATTCCTTTAGTATAATACAGCAACGTTGACACCGCACAAGAGCATATACGGAGCGAGGTTCGGAAGAACAGAGAGCGCCGACATTTGCTTTTGAAAGTCCCAACCCCGAAACACCCGGAAGGGTGGAAAGAAGGGCAAAAAAAGGATAAAAAA
>CAYPAB010000050.1:0-12684 GCA_964408605.1 uncultured Eubacteriales bacterium | reverse complement strand
ACAAGGAAAAAGCCCCGCAATACTGACGTATTGCGAGGCTTTTTGACGGTGTAATTGCGGAAAATAATTTTTCAAAACGTATCGGGTTTTTAAGATTCTGCGATTTTGCACAAAAACAGATATTATGTTTTTCGCATTGTGACAGATGAAAAAAATTGCAATAGAATAATTATTGTGGTATACTGTAAAAAAAGAATGGGAAAGGTGCGACAAAAAATGTGCATTTTGCACCGTTCTTTATATATTAAATCACAACAGGGACTTCTGTTCCGGAGGAGGATTTTTTATGAGAAGCAAAACGAAAACTCTTAAACTGCTTTCGGTGGCAATCGCTCTTTCGATGATTTTGCCGATAGTTTCGCTCTGCGTTTTTGCCGCCACGCCGACAAGTTCGGGCGCTTGCGGTACGGGTGTCAATTGGGCACTTGACGGAAGCGGTGTTTTGACGATATCGGGCACGGGGCCCATGGCGGATTTTTACACCGAGGAATACCCCGACGGCAGTCCGTGGAATGTTGCGGGGTTGTCGGCACAGATCAAAAAAGTCGTTGTCAAAGACGGCGTAACGAGTGTCAGTTCCAACTCTTTTTATCAATGCTCTGAAATTACCGAAGTGTCATTGCCCGAAGGTTTGACCAAAATCGGTGAATTGGCATTTACCGAATGCAAAAAACTCGAAAAAATCAATTTTCCCTCCACACTTAAAAACATTCAAGGCGGAGCGTTCGGTTTGTGTTCAGCTTTGAAGGATATCGATTTGCCTTCGGGACTTGAAACAATCGAATATTTCGCATTCTATGAGTGCAAAGGTCTCAAGAATGTTGTTATTCCCGACAGCGTTACGGAACTCGGATATGAAAGTTTTCGCCTTTGCGAAAATCTCGAAACCGTCAATGTGCCTCGCGGTGTTACGGAAGTATCGCAATCCCTGTTTGCCGAGTGTCCGTCACTTACAACGGTTAAACTTCACGACGGCATTAAACTTATCAACAATATGGCGTTTTCGAAGTGTACAAAACTTACGGAGTTTACGATTCCTGCAGGGGTTGAGGAAATAGCGGGCAACGCATTCAATTTGTGCACGGGCATTAAAGAATTTAAAGTCGATCCGAAAAACGAGTTTTTCTCGGCTGAAGACGGTATTCTTTACAGCAAAGACAAAACCGTTTTGGAATGCTATCCTTTCGGTAAAACCGGAACGAAGTTTACCGTGCCCGCAAATGTAAAGCAGATCAGTTCAAGTGCTTTCGCTGACTGTACGCAACTTACCGAAATCGAATTCCCCGCAAACGGAAAACTCGAATCTATTGATGTCGCCGCTTTTTGGAATTGCTCCGGTTTGACATCCGTTGTTCTTCCCGAAGGGTTAAAGCGTATCGAAAATTCGGCGTTCGGATATTGCCCGAATCTTGTCTCTTTGAATATTCCCGCTTCGGTTGAGTTTTTGGGTGCCAACGTTGTTTACAAAACGCCTTTGTACGACAGTTTGTCTGCGGCACATCCCGACACCGTCTATCTTGACGGCTGGGCGCTTGCGTTAAAAGACGGCGTATCCGTTGAAGAACTTACAATAAAAGACGGAACACGTGGTATTGCCACCGAGTTTTTGCCGTATGATTACCCTCTTAAAAAATTGAGCCTTCCCGCAAGTTTGATATATTTCGACTACGACTTTTTCGAATATTCCAACGGTATAGAAGAAATTGCAGTCGACAAAAACAATCCCGTGTTTGCGGCAACCGACGGTATGATGTATGACAAAAAAACGGGTGTGCTTATAAAATACTGTGTAAACAGCCCCCAAAAAGAAATAACGATTCCCAACGGCATATCGGAAATTTACGGCGATGCTTTTACGGAAGCGAAAAACCTTGAAAAAGTTGTTTTCCCACTGACGTTGAAGTCAATCGGCGGCGATGCGTTCGAGCATTGCGAAAAACTGACAAAAGCGGATTTACCCGAAGGTCTTGAAACAATCGGCGATTATGCGTTCAATTATTGCTATCTTCTTGATGATGTCAAAATCCCCGACAGCGTGAAGTGTATCGGCGTTCATGCGTTCAGACATTCCGCTTATTTAGACGAACCCGACAACAAAGTCGACGGCGTAATTAAAAACAACGGCTGGCTTTTGGTTGTTGACAAAACTTTGGGGTCTTCCTATGTTGTTGATTCCGATGTAAAAGGTATTGCGGGCCGTGCGTTCTCATACAGCGACCAAACGGCGCTCGAATCCGTAACATTACCGTCGGGACTTATTTATATCGGTAAATACAATTTCCGAAGCGCCGATGCTCTTAAAGATGTATATTTCCTTGAAAGCGAAGACGTTTGGAACAATAACGTCGTTGTCGAAAACAGAAACGACAGCCTACAGGATGCACAAAAGCATTTCACAAATTGGATTCACGAAATCGAAATAAACGGCGCAACGCTTCAATTCGCCGAAGGTGATGAACCTGTGTTTACGGCATCGGTTCCTTCGGGTAACGGTTATTCGCTCGATTATGAAAGTTGGACAGCGGGAAACACCGGTTGGACTTCTTCCGATGCACACAACACTCACTATACCGACTCAACCGACGGTTGTATACCGCTTGAGCGATTCGCCGCCGGAACACGCTATTCATACAGTTTGAGTTTCAGCGCCGACGAGGGTTACGCTTTTGCCGATGACCTCGTTTTGAAAATCAACGGTACGGAAGTTGAGTTGAGTAACCGAAACAGAGAAAACATTGAAAACGGCAGTGCCGTTTTAGACGATGTTCTCACAATGGCCATTGAATGTGTAAATCATATTTCGACGGGCGAAAACAACGCCACTTGCCACGAAAAGGCGGTGTGTGATGTTTGCGGTGAGTCATACGGTGAAACCGACCCCGATGCACATTGCTGTTTGGAACACGTAAAAGCGAAACCCGCAACGAAAAACAGCGAGGGCAATACCGAGTATTGGTACTGTTCGGGTTGCGGAAAGTATTTTTCCGATAAAGACGCAACAAAGGAAATCAAAAAAGCCGATGTTGTAATACCGAAGTTGTCTTCGGCAGATGACGGAAAAACTCCGAAAACAGGCGACGATAATCTTGCTGTTTTTTGGCTCGTAATGACGGCTGTCAGTTGCGTGGGTCTGGCAACAGCCGTCGGTTATAAGAAAAGAAGAATGACTGCGAAATAATCAGAATATCAAATGAGTTCGGACTGTAAAAAACGCAAGTTTTTTACAGTCCGCTTTTTTAAGCATCGGAGTTCGAATAATTAAGGAAATACGGAAAGACACAGAACGGAAAACCCGTTTCGGTATCACGGTTGTATGATTTGTTGAATTTCGGCTTAAAAGTTTGTAAAAAATACATACTACAAAATTCTTCCCACCGCATAACTATTATTATATAATTTAGGTATCGGAGGTGTTCCGATTTTTAAAAAGAGGGTGATTTTACGGATAACAAAAAACTTTACATACTGACTTATGAGCACGGCGGATATGTTCTTTGGAAAGACCATATCAAACCTCGTCTTAAAAAAATGCTCGAATGGATGGAAAAATATCCGAAATTAAAAATAGGTCTTGACTACGAATCGTTTACATTCGACGAATTTTCGAAAAGCGATCCGGAAATTATAGAACTTATTAAAGAACTTTTGGAAAAATATCCTGACAGAGTAGGCCTCGGTGCCACCACCTACGGTCAACCGCTTTCGCTTGCGATTACCGAAGAATCGAACGCACGTCAGTTGACTTATGCCGTTCGCACGAATATGAAGTTTTTCGGCAAAACGCCGTCGGTATATGCGATTTCGGAATTTGCCTTGAACAATCAAACTCCGCAGATAGCATCACTTTCCGGCTATAAAGCGGCAATTCTCCGCTCTCACGTTATGGGGTACGGCTACCCTAAAACGTTTGACTCCGCTTGGGGAAATTGGGTGGGCCGTGACAAAACGGAACTTCCCGCCGTGCCGACTTATGACGGTCAGGGCAGGGGATTCAACTGTTGCACGGTCGATAACTGGATTTTTTCACGCTGGCCGAACGAGAGCGACCTTTATTCCGTTGAAGATTTTGAAAAAATGTTTTCAAAATACGAACCGCTTCTTGCATCAAGATATGACGATGTTTGTCAAGATATCGAACCGATTACGGAATATACCGATAAAAAAGACAACTGCCAATACATTTTGCTTGAGGAAATTCCGGAATTGTACGGCGAGCCGAAAGACCGACTTGTTACAACCGACAACGATTTTCATGTGCAAATGCCTTGGGGGTATTGCGGTAACGAAATTTTCAACGAGGGCAGACTTGCCGAAACCGAGGCCGTTCAAGCGGAAAAACTCAATGCACTTTCCGTTATGCTGGGCGGTAAACCCGAATATGAACTTATTGATGAGGCGTGGAAGTATGCGTTGATTTCGCAACATCACGACATAACTATTTGCGGGCTTCTTGATTTATCAAGACGGTTTTTGCCTCTTTCCTTGGCATCATCCAAAAAAGCGAAAGAGAATTCTCTTGAATCGGTCGCATCGCATTTTGCCGTTCCCGAACAAGACTCCGCAGTTGCTTTTAATATGCACTCTTTCGGTGTCGACGAGTGGGTCGATACGGAAAACGGTTTCGAACATATCGTTTTGCCGGCGTTCACCGTGAAAAGAACGGAAAAAGATACGTCGGAATATACATATAAATGGTGCGAAAAAACAGGTGAACTCGAAACGCCGAATTACCGCTTGAAACTGACCGAAAAAGGCATTGCATATTTAGACGGTATTAAAACAAACCGCCGTATTTTCGATAACGGCGATGGGGCTCTTTTCAGCGCACTTGTCGAGAATGAATATTGCCTTTCGAAAGGTGCTTGGGCGGTTTCGGTTTCGAAAAACCGTGCGACGGCGGTGCAAAAAGGTGAAATCGGCGGTATTCCTTTCAGTTTTGAAATGTCTTTCAAAGGTGCGTCAAAACGTATCGAATGCAAAACGCATTTCACAATGCACGGCGAACACGTCGGTGAGTCGGGCGAGTGCCACGGTCTTAAAAAGTCAATCACCGTTGACGGAATGACCCACGAAAACAAACTGAACTTCAATATGAATCTTTCGTTGTCACGTGACAGAAAAATGTTCCGTGATTTGCCGTATTCCGTTTCCGAATGGAGCGGTGATGTGCGTGATGTTGAGGATTATTGGTACAAGAGCGATAAAATCATTTACGACAAATCCGTTTCCGCCGACGAATCGTTTGACTCGTCAACATATCTTAACGGAATATATTGGTTGGCTCTGCGTGACTCCGAACACGGCGTTGCGGTTATGAACCGTGGCTGTATGGGTTCCGTTGTAAGAGGCAATCTTTTGTCGGTACCGCTTCTTTATTCCAACCTTTATATGTGCGGAACGAGGATTCTCGACGGCGAATTTTCAGATGAATTTGCGATTCTTCCGTTTGAAGCATCTTTCACGAACGAAGATATTCACAAAAACGCCGTTTCTTATGCTTATATGCCGACCGTTGTAACCGCACCCGAAGGTGTCGGCGATATGTCGGAGTTTACCGCAGCGGATTTCGGTTTTGAGGGCGGGGATGTTGTTATGACAACGCTTTACCCCGAAAACGGTGTTTTGCTTGCACGTTTTTGCAATTATTCCGACGAACCGTCGGTTGCGAAATTCAACCCGACTGTCGGCAAAGTTACGGCTGAAACAAATCTTTTGGGCGAAAAACTTTGCGATGCCGACGGCACCGGCTTGAAATTCCGCCCGTGGGAAATCAAAACTTTAAAGATAGAATACCGATAAGCGTTGCACTTTAATATCCTTTAAAAAACAGGGGGCAGTATAATGAAACTTTCAACAACTACCGACAGATTGCAAACAAAATTCGGCTTTAAAAAAGCAATTGACTTTTTAGCGGCCGCTGGGTACGATGCGTTGGATTTTTCGCAGTTCAACGAGGATGTTTACACCGACGGTTGCGACAAAGAATATTATGAAGAAATACGGAAATACGCAGCCGACAAAGGTCTTTATTTCAATCAGTCACACGCACCGTTCGGTTCTTCTTACGATGAGGAAGAACGCAACGCAAAAAGATTCGACGAAATAGTAACATCGTTGAAAAGAGCGTCGTATTTGGGTGTTCCGAATATTATCGTTCATCCGTGTCATCACATAAAGTATGACGTCGAAGGAAATCCCGAAAAAATTTTCGAGTACAATATGGAGTTTTACAAAAAACTTATACCGTACAGCGAAGAATACGGCGTCAAGATAGCAATTGAAAATATGTGGCAACGAACAGGCGGAATGATAAATCATTCGGCGTGTTCACGCCCCGATGAATTTGTAAGATATATTGACGAACTCAATAACGATTGCTTTGTTGCCTGTCTTGATATTGGCCACGCAACGCTTGTGCGTGAGGATGTTGCCGATTTTATTCAAAAACTCGGCAACAAACGGTTGAAATGCCTTCATGTGCACGATGTTGACGGAACAAACGATTCGCATACGCTCCCGTTTTTCGGCTCGGTCAATTGGGCAAAGGTTATGTCTGCCCTCAAGACTGTCGGCTATGACGGTGATTTGACATTCGAAGCCGACGGTTTTATGAACGGCAAACCCGATTCGCTCTTGCCGGAGTGTGCCGTGCTTATGGCGAAAACGGGAAGACATTTGATTTCGATGTTCGAAAACGGCGAAGACTGAAAAACATAAAAGAAACAGTAGCAATATAAATAAAAATCCCTGTCTGCCCGAAACGGATAGACAGGGATTTGATTTTTAAAAAATCGGTTTAATTATTTATAAAGCGCACCGAACGCTTCACAAGCACGGAAGTCGGCACCTTCAAGGTCTTGTGTTCCGAATGCGTTCCATACGGAGGGACGGAAGATTTTATCTTCCGAAACGTTGTGCATGGAAACGGGGATTCGAAGCATAGAGCAAAGTGTGATGATATCCGCACCGATGTGGCCGTAAGAAATTGCGCCGTGGTTAGCACCCCAATGGTTCATAACTTCATAAGCAGAGGTGAATGCACCCTTGCCCGTAAGAATGGGGGTAAACCATGTGCAGGGCCAAGTGTAGTCGGTTCTTGCCCAAATTTTGTGAGAAACTTCATCGGGGAGGGCTACTGTGTAACCTTCGCAAATTTGAAGTGTGGGGCCGAGACCTTTAACGAGGTTAAGACGAATCATTGTTGCGGGCATTTCGGCACGGGTAAGGAAACGGCTCGAATATCCGCCGCCACGGAAGTAACCGTTGTCAGCCGAGCACCATTCGGTTGCATCGGTGATTTTTTTGATATCTTCGTCGGTAACGTTGTACCACTCTTTGATAATGCCGTTGCCGTTTTCGTCTTTAACTTCACCGCAAGCATCAAGACAGCAAGCGCCGGAGTTTATAAGGTGGATAAAGCCTTTTCCTTCTTTTGCTTTGCCTTCGAGTTCATAACCGGTTGTTTTTTTGAGTGCTTCGGGGCTCCAATAGGTGCGAACGTCGGCAAACATCTGAGGTCTGTTTGTAAGAAGTTTCATAAACAGCATGCTTACGGCGTTGAGAGTATCGTTTTCCGTTGCGAGAATATACGGTTCACGGGCGCCGTTCCAGTCAAAACTTGTGTTAAGCATTGCTTCGGCGAAGTCGGCGTTGGGATAGAAGTCTGTCCATTGCCTTTGACCCTGGAAACCTGCCGCAATGGCGTTGTGGCCGACGGATTCTTCTTCTCTGCCTTCGGGAAGATTTTTGTTACCGTTCATAAGGTCTTTGATGATGCACATCATTTTTACGGTAAATTCCCAATCTTTTTCTTTCTGTTCGTCGCTCTTTCTGACGAAGTCGGGGTTTTTGTCGAAACCTTCTTTGCAGTTTTCTTTAACCCATTTATAAGCCTTTTGATATTCCGCTTCGTCGTAAATGCCCTCGGACATTCGGCGGATAATTTCAACTTCGTCAACGGATTCGACTCTCATACCGAGATATTCTTCGAAAAAGTCGGTGTCAATCGAGGAGCCGGCAATACCCATACAAATCGAGCCGATTTGAAGGTATGATTTGCCTCTCATTGTTGCGGCGGCGACAGCAGCTCTGCCGAAACGGAGGAGTTTTTCTTTAACATCTTCGGGGATTTCGGTTTCGTCGGCGTTTTGAACGTCGTGACCGTAAATGCCGAATGCGGGCAGACCTTTTTGTGCGTGTGCCGCGAGAACGGCCGCAAGATAAACGGCACCGGGGCGTTCCGTTCCGTTAAAGCCCCAAACACCTTTGATTGTTGTGGGGTCCATATCCATGGTTTCGGAGCCGTAGCACCAACAGGGAGTAACCGAAAGAGTGATGGAAACACCCTCTTTGCGGAACTTGTCCGCACAAGCCGCGGCTTCCGCAACTCTGCCGATTGTTGTGTCGGCGATTACGACTTTTACGGGTTCGCCGTTTGAATATTTAAGGTTTTCGGTGAAAAGTGCGGCGGCCGATTTAGCCATGTTCATAGTTTGATCTTCAAGAGATTCCCTGACTTTGAGCGGTCCGCGTCTGCCATCGATAATGGGTCTGATACCGATTACCGGATAGTCGCCGATAAATCTGTTCTCTGCCATAATTTTATCATCCTTTCATCTGTACTTTGTACAAATTATTTCATTTAATAGTATATCACAAAAAACGATGTTTTCAATTGATTATAAGTAAAAAATTATTCAAATATTATGGTGAATTTGACAAACAAAAGCGTCGAATATAATTTGAAAAAAGAAATTTATGTGTTGTGATAAATTTTTCAGTCGTAAATATGTGACAAATATACATTGAAAAATGACTGCGGTTGCGGTAAAATATAACCAAAATAAAAAGGAGGAAAACAAAAATGAAAAAAGCATTGAGTTTGATACTGTGTACCGTAATGGTGATGTCGGTTTTCTCGTGCCTTGCCACTTCGGTGTCCGCGGCGGAGAAAGACGTTGTGTCGATTGATTTCACACCGGTAAACGACATCAGTGTTTGCGAGTACACAAACACGCTGTCGAGTTATGAATACGACGAAAACAGCGGCAAACGTTTCATTAAATATCAATACAGTGTCTATGATGCATTTTGGAAAGACGGCAACGTAATCACATTGCACTATGCCGACGGAACAAGCGAAGATTTCACCTGCTCCGATTGGGAATATTTTGACGAAGACGGTTGCTGTACTTTGGATGAAGAACTTTTGTCTTTTAATCCGGGTGACCAAAGCGTTCAGTGGGAAGTCGGCACATACTACGGCTCGGTTTCCTATGGGCTTGCCACCGTGAATGTTCCGATTGAAATAACCGCTTCACCCGTCGAGTCGGTTGATTTTGTTCCGGTTGAAGCGAAAACATACAGGCAGGGCTGCGACGCTTGGATCAATGTTTTTTCGGAAGGCCCCGAAAAAGGCAAGCCGTACTTAATATACCTTTGGAAAGGCTTGTATTTCGAAGGAAACAAATTTGTTGTTAAATATAAAGACGGAAGAACCGTAACATACACTTCCGACGGTGACGGTTTTGTTGCCGAAAACGGCGAGCATATGGATATGGAAGGTTTCCTTGAAATCGATACGCAGTATATCGAACCTTGGACCGAAACCGGAGAGTACGCTTTCGAATTCCGCTATTTCGGTTGCAAAGGCGAAATACCCGTAACAATTACCGAAAATCCGGTTCAAAGCATGGAATACATACCCGTCGGAGAAATTAAGGTTATTGAGGGTTACGGCGGATTTGTTCAGGATTGTGACTGTGAAGTTTGCCAAAAAGGTGACGGTAAATATTTTGAATACAACTTCAATTTTTATAATTTCCCCTGTGACGGCGATAAAATAGTTGTAAAATACAAAGACGGCACCGTTGCACAATATACGGCGATTGACGGCTGTTTCAGAGATGAAAAGGGCGATATAACTCTCTACGATTACTATTGTGCCACAGACCAAGCCCAAAATCATTGGAGTGCGGGAGAGCATGAAATCGAATTCGTTTACATGGGGAAAACCGCAACGGTTACTGTTGAAATCGTCAAAAACCCCATTGAAAAAATAAGCGTGTCAACTCCGACACCCGTGGAATTTTATGAGGAAACAAACGGCACATGGAGTTATACATACGACGAAAACGACGAAGAAATAACCTATTTTGATTATGACTGCCCCCTTTGGACAACCGAGGGCGCTTCTGTAACTTTAACTTATTCCGATAAAACAACGGAAGAATATTTCTGCGTTTCCGAAGGTGAAAATGCGGTTTTCCGTTCGAAAGACGGAAAAGAACTTAACAGCGACGAGTTATTCGTCGAATCGGATCAAGAAAGCGATCCGTGGGGCGTCGGTAAGCATGCGTTCACCGTTGAATATTACGGTGTGAAATGCGATCTCCCCGTTGAGATTCTTGAAAACCCCGTTGAAAGTATTGAATTCCAAACCGCTTCGCCGATCGTGTTAAAATATGAAATCGACGGCGATTGGGAAGAAATGTACGATTGGGAAACAGGCGAAACAAACGATGTTTTCATCTATGATGTCACTTCACTCAGCCCGTATACACAAGGTAACAAGTTGACTGTGAATTACAAATCGGGCGTGACCGATGTTTTCACTTTCAGCGAAGAAGCCGAAGAATTTTTGAATAAAAAAGGCGAACCGCTTCCGTATGCATACACAATCACATACAGCGAATCACAGTATGTGTTGCCTTGGGAATTGGACGCCGAAACAAACTATATCGCAGTTGACTATATGGGCAGATATGATGTTGTCAGAGTAGTACTTGATGACAGCCACCTGCCCGAAGCCGCCGAAATAACCTCTTGCTACAACACCGACGGAAAAATCACCCTCGGCTGGTTCAACGTCGGAAATGCTACGGAATATATCGTTTACAGACGTGACGGCAACGGAAAATGGCAAATTATCGGCACAACGACCGACAATTATTTCGTTGACGGCAAAAATATTCGTGAGGGCGTTGATTACACATATTATGTGCATTCGAAAAACTCGATGGGTCAAAGCACCTACACGGCGGATAAAGCGATCATAACACGTTATGTTGCTCCGCTGAAGTCCATAAACGTCAGCAACTATGACGGCAGTGTGTGGATAAATTGCGGTGTCTCAAGCGGTGAAAACGCATATTTCCGCACCACCCTTGACGATGAGGAGTGGACATTTATCGGTACCGCACCCGCCAACGAAGTATATATTTTCGATCCGGATGTTGAAAGCGGTGAAACATATATTTATGCCGTCGCAAAACTTGACGGAGACTATATGAGCGAACTTGTTATCAGCGATGAGATAACATACCTTTCCGCACCTAAGATAACAAAAGCGATCAACATCGAGAACGGCATTTACGTAAACTGGAATGAAACATTCGGCGCCGAATACTACAACGTATACAGAAAAACCGAAAAAAGCGGTTGGGTTCTTTTGGGAAGAACTTACGGAACGGCGTATGTTGACACAACGGCTGTGGCGGGCACAACATATACTTACACGGTAAGAGCGTCGGCAAACGGTTTCCTCAGTGCATACAAGAGCGGTGCTTCCGTAAAAAGAATAGCGACACCCAAAGTCAGCGGTGTTTCGAACAGTGCAAACGGACTTTACGTTAAATGGGATAAAATCGACGGCGCTACCGAATACAGGGTTTACAGAAAATCGTTGGTTTCCGGTTGGGAGTTTATCGCAACAACAAAGAACACTTATTACACCGACTCGCAAATCAAAGATAAAAACGGCTACTATTACGGCTATACCGTAATCGCCGTAAGCAACGGTGTGGCAAGCGGTTTCGTTGACGATTGCATAATGACAAAACGTCTTTCCGCACCCCAACTCAAGCAGGCAAAGAACGTCGCTTCGGGCGTTCAGGTCACATGGAACAAAGTAAACGGTGCAACAGGTTACTATGTTTACAGAAAGACCGCCAACACAGGCTGGACTCTTTTGGGCAGAGCGGGTGAAACATCGTATATTGACACAACGGCAAAATCCGGCACGACTTACACATATACGGTAAGAGCGGTTTACAACAAAACCGTGAGCGTTTACGAAAGCGGTATAAGTGTAAAATGTTTGGCACAGCCTAAACTTTCGGGCGTATCAAACAGCAATAACGGAATATATGTCAAATGGAATAAAGTTGCCGGTGCAACACAGTACCGAGTATATCGCAAAACATTGAATTCGGGTTGGAAATATATCGGCACAACCAAAAACACATATTATACCGATTCGGGCATAAAGAATAATTCCGGTTATTACTACGGTTACACCGTGATCGCCGTCAGCGGAAACACTTACAGCAGTTTCGACAATAACGGCATAATGACAAAAAGACTTCCGGCACCCACACTCGGAAAAGCAACCGGAACGGCCGACGGAGTAAAAGTTACGTGGTCTGCCGTTAAAGGCGCAAACGATTATAATGTCTACCGCAAAACAGGTAACGGCGGCTGGGTTCTTTTGGGCAAAGCAACCGGAACAGAGTATACCGATTTCAGCGCCGAAAAAGGTGTTGCATACACATACACCGTAAGAGCGTGCTACAACGGTTATATCAGCACATATAACACAAAGGGTGTCAGCGTGAAATAAACGAAAAGCGGGATGTAAAAAAAGCGCAGATCGCATAAAACGGTATAATGCGAAGGGGTTTTTAC
>CAYPAB010000049.1:0-13020 GCA_964408605.1 uncultured Eubacteriales bacterium | reverse complement strand
CTTGTACTTGCAAAAAATCGAATTTTCAAAACTGCTTGCACCTAAAATTTCTATATTTTGGATGTAGCAAGGCGTTTTTTACATACCCTTATATCACGTGAAATCAAAAATATCAAGAGTATCTCACATAAAAAGCGAAAAACTCAAAACAGCATACACACTTACCCAAAACTCCCGCCGATCCCCGCAAAACAATCATAAAATCCGCCGATGTATAATATGATGTATAAATTATATTTTACGGCGGTGATTTCAATGAATAATTTCGGAAACGGCAAAAACAACGGCAAAATCGATGCAAACGAACTTATAAAAAAGGTGTCCAAGGTAAATGCGCACGGTGATGCCAACGAAAAAGACGTTAATGATTTCATAAACAAAAATCTTTCCGAAACCCAGGCAAAGGCGGTTCGTGAAATTTTAAGCGACGAAGAAAAAACAAAGGCGTTGCTTAACAGCGATGCAGCAAAAACGGTATTCAAAAAATTCTTCGGGGGGAACGGAAATGGCTGACTTCGACATAAATTCGCTGTTGAACTCTCTTTCCGCCGAGGATATGGAAAACATAAAAAAAGTCGCTTCGGGTATTTTGGGAAATGCGGGTGATCCCGCCGAACAACCGAAAGAAGAAAAACAGCCTGTCGGCAACACGTCTTTTGCCGACGGGCTTTCCGGTTTGGGAATGCCCGATTTGTCGCAACTGTCGTCGCTGGCACCGATATTGCAGGCATTCAATTCTCACGATGAGCGACTTGATTTTATAAATGCCTTAAAACCGCTTTTGTCGGAGGAACGGCGACAAAAGGCGGATGAAGCGATGAAACTTGTTAAACTCCTTTCCGTGTTGCCTCTTTTACGTGAAAGGGGGATAATGTAGATGGCGGATTACACCTATACGGAGATAATGAAAATGCAAAACGATGCGATTAAGCGTGTTGAAGATATGCAAAAAAGGGCGAGGGCGACGGCGGGACTTGAAAAGGGAAAAGAAGAATACGGCGAAAAAGGAAAAAACGAAAGGATGCCCTCACAAGAACCGAAAAGAGTGCCCATGCCCAACGATTATTTGGAAAAACTGAAAAATTATGCCTCCAATTCGTCGTATACCGGCACAAACACCGCCGAAGACGTTAAAGATGGCAAAAGCGAAGCCGAAAATAAACCTCCGAAAGTGAAAAATGCGTTCCCCGAAAAAGCGGAAAACACATTTGCCGATTTGAATATCGATGCCGATAAAACGTTGCTTTTGGCACTTATTATGCTTTTGTCCGAAGAAAAAGGCGACGAACTTCTTATAATGGCGCTGATATATATGCTCACGTGACGGGCTTTTCACCGTATGAGTTTTAAATAGTTTACGGAATAAGCGTTTTTCGGTGTTTGCACTTGTGAGAAAACCGTTCTTGTGACAAAAACGCTTTCGGCGAGTTTAACATACGGAACAACATAAAATATCGGAACGATCAAAACGCAACTTAATATCCACCCCGCAAACGAATATTCCAACAAAACACCGTCGGTAAGAAATCCGTCGGAAGTCGCAATGCTTTTTTCAAGTGCTTCTTTAACGGATAAATTCGGATTGTTGCAGAGGTAAAACGGTGCGACGGAATAACGCAAAACGGCAATGCGCCATACGGCTGTTGATATCGACAGCAAAAGCGACGTGCCGAAAATAAGAACGGTGTATACTTCGGGCGACAAATAAGAGATGCTGTGAAGGTAAAAAACACATCCCGCACAAACGCCTACGGGGGACATAAAGTAGACGAGCCATAACAGTTTTAAAAAATTCGATGCGACGTAAAATCGGAATGTTTTAAACGCTTTTTTCGGATGTAAATATTTAAAAAGCAGTCGAAAACGCACTTTTTTTCGGCGGGCTCTTAAAAAGTAGATAAAACGTTCACCGAGTTTCACGGCAGAGGTGAAAACCGCACAAAGCAGAATTATCACAGAAAACGCCGAACCGAGAAAAATGTACACCGCCGTCTTGCTGTATGAGGATAAAAGGAAGCCGAAAAAATCCGATTTTGCGAAAAAGACGGCTCCCGTCAAAAGCAGAGCGACAACGCCCCAACGCAAGAGGAATCCGAAAAAACTTACAAGAAAAAGCCGAGCATTGCTTTTTGATAAAAGGTATTTGCTCTCTAAACGCACTTTACTGTTCATAATATCACCCGATAATAAAAAAATATAACCGCAATCAAAAATCCTGCGGTTATATTTTTTGCATAATTACGGAATTTAAACAGTATTAAAGCAATAAATCGGATTTGTTTCGCTGTGTTTCCGAAATGTTTTTCAGGTTTTCCAAAATGTAATAGGGGATTTTCAAATTACCCGTTCCGACACCTATTTGTATATGCGGTTTCATATCGGCGTGATAATCCGAACCGCCGGACAACGCAAGACCGAGTTCCAAAGCGAGAGAACGGTAATCGGATATCTGTTCCGCCGTGTATTCGGGATAGTAGCCCTCTATACCGTCAAGCCCCGCCTCTTTTAAAACACTCAAAAGTTCACGCAGTTCGTTTAAATCGTATCCCGTTTGGTTAAGATGTGCCAAAAAAGCAAGACCGCCGGCGGATTTTATCGCTTTAACCGCTTGAACCGCAGTAAGTTCGTGCTTTTCGGAGTATGCGGGTTTTCCGAGACCAATGTATTTGTCGAAGCACTCGTTCACGGTTTCGCAGAAGCCTTTTTCGACCATGAGTTTTGCGATGTGAGCCCTGCCGACGAAGTGACCTTTCGCCGTTTTCAAGGCTTCTTCATAAGTGATATCAAAACCCAAACCGCAAAGTTTCGAACAAATATCTTTCATTCTTCTTTCACGAGAGTTCTTGAGGTTTTTTATTGTGGAAAGAAGCGTTTCGCTTTCGGGGTCGATAAAAAGCCCGATGATGTGCGTTTCGGTCTTGTCGGCGGCTGAAAACTCAATGCCGGGAATAAACTCAATATTACGGTTTTGTGCTTCGGCAACAGCCTCTTTTATGCCGTCAACACTGTCGTGGTCGGTGAGGGCAAAAGCACTTAATCCCGATTTTTCGGCATGGCGAACAAGTTCCGACGGAGTAAGTGTGCCGTCGGAACAAGACGAATGCGTGTGAAAATCAACTGTTCTGCCGTCACGTATGATGTTTTCGATTTCTTTAATACTCGCAACGGTAAAGACGTTTTGCTTTCTGAGAAGTTTTTTGCCTTGGTGACCGTATTCAACAAGTACACAGTCAATGCCCATGGCGTTTGCGGTTTCGGCATCGTGCAAGGTGTCACCGATGAAAAGAGCATCTTCACGAGATATGTTTAAAGAGGAAAAAAGTTCTTTCGCACGTTGCGTTTTGCTTTCCGCTTTTGTGTTTGTTGCACCGGTAACACCGTCAACGCAAGTGTCGATTCCGTATTTTTTAAGAAGTTGCATAACCTCGTCGATGTGATTTGCCGTGATTATGTATTGGTGCGCACCTTGTTCTTTCAAAGAGTGCATAAGTTCATAAACACCCTCGGCAAGTTGTGTTTCGTCAATACGGTGCGCATAACTTTCGTGGTATCCCTTCGAAATAACGTCAAAATCAATTTCTTCGGGCGGTAAAATGTGACGGTAAAAACCGACGATCGGCGTTTCTACATAATTATAGTATTCTTTAAGTGTAATCGGCTGACGGCCTTTTTGATTTAAAAGGTCATTCACGCATGCCAATGCGTTGTTGACATCGTCTATAACCGTTCCGTTAAAATCCCAAAATATATATCTGTATCGCATACACCGACTTCTCCTTGTGCTTTTAAAATGCGGAAAATTCCGATTGTCATACTTCGAGTCATACCTCATTAAATCAGTATACCACAAATAAAAGCACAGGGCAATCATCCAAAAGAAGAAATCGCAACTCCGATGATTATTCCGACAACGAGCGCTGTGCCCGTGTATATTAAAAACTTGATTTTTTCGTGACGTTTTGATTTTGTGAGCGGAGGTTTTCCGGCATTTTCGAATTCTTTTTTCGCACTTTCACGCAGTCTTCCCTCGGACATTCCGCTGTATTCGGGTTTGACGAAAAATATTGCTTTTTCGAAAAAGCCGTTTTGCGTTTCTATAATTTCCAAGACTTGTTTGTTGACACCTTTTATCATTATAACATTCTCCCCGTTGTTTTTGTTTTGTCTGTTTTATGTTGTGTAAAACGGAAGAAATTTATACTTTTTTAAAAAATTTAAGAAACGGTAATTTTTTTGCATTTTTGTTGAAAATGACAAAAGCCCGAAGCATAAATTTCTTTTTAAAAAATAAAAAGAAACACGGCGTTGTTAAAATTGACAACTTGAAAAATATACAAACAGTATAATCGACTTTTCGGAAAAAATGTTCAAAACTATGTTCAAAATGTTTACAACTTTACGCCTAAACAGGCTATACAAGTAGGTTTTCGACATTTTCTATATTTTTATTGACAAAAAAATGACCATGTGCAAAATATACGAATTGTTTATAAGTTTTTTAAATTATACAAAATGGAAAGCGTTTTCCGAATGTGAAAATCGGCATTCGTTGTTAATTTTCAACAACATTAAACCTCCTAAAAAAGAACCGAAAATACTGTTGAAAACGTAGAAAATGGTATTTTGACCTAAAATAGGTTGACAAAAAAACTTTACTAATTTTTCAAAATGGTTTATTGTTATTTCGGTGATAATTGTGAAAATATTTTTTGAAAACGGCAACGCCGTTTTGAAAGAGGTCGAGTGTTTTGATGTCGGGCTTTGTCTTGACTGCGGTCAGGCTTTTAGGTGGAAAAAAACCGAAAACGGCGAGTGGCGGGGCATTGCTCACGGCAAAAGTCTGCGAATAAAACAAGAGGGCAACACCGTTGTGTTTTTTGACACATCCGAAGAAGATTTTTACGGTGTTTGGGTTAAATATTTTGATCTTGAAAGAGATTACAAATCCATTTTGGAGTCATATAACGACAAAAACCTTAAAACGGCGTGTGAAACATATTCCGGAATCAGAATTTTGAAGCAGGATGAGTGGGAAACGGTCTGTTCTTTCATAATATCCGCAAACAATAACATACCGCGTATTAAAGGTATAATTGAGCGACTTTGCGATAATTTCGGTGACGATATCGGTGACGGGCGGACTTTTCCGTCTGCGGAACGTATGGCGACGCTGAGTGCCGAGGATCTTGCACCGTTGCGTGCCGGCTTCAGAACACCTTATATAATAGACGCCGCACGGAAAATATCATCGGGTGAAGTCGATATTGAAAAAATCAAGACGATGCCTTTTGACGAGGCAAAGGCGGAACTTATAAAAATAAAAGGCGTTGGCGAAAAGGTTGCGCAGTGTGTGTTGCTTTACGGCTTTGGGCGACATGAGGCTTTTCCGGTTGACGTGTGGGTCAAACGGATTGTTTCGGAGTTGTACCCCGACGGGCTTCCGGAATGCATAAAAGGTAGCGAGGGCATCGCACAGCAGTATCTTTTCCATTGGCGACGTAATGCGGAGTAATTGCATAAAACGGCATAGCATAAGGGGTTCTTACAGGTTTTTGTTTCCTGCAAGAACCCCTTGAGCGTCGGTTCGAAAAGTCGACACAATCAACTTTTTGTCGATACAATCAACTTTTTTTAACGATTCTTTCCGCTTGTCGCAGTAATTCGATAAGCGGGCATATAAGAAGTCCGCATACAAAATTGCTTACCCCGTGAACACAGTCCCACGGAATACCCGCAATTATCCAAGCGATCATTCCCTTAAAATCCAAACCGAAAAGCAAAGCCTGTGCCGGTGCATAAAGTGTGCCGTACAGGAAGCCGTGCAACGAACACACAGCCATATACATAACGGCGGATTTTTTGGCCGAAAGCGTTTTCGGAAGAAGCATTGTGACACCCCAAAGAACTGCCCAAATGTAAAGATAGGGGATCCACCATGTGCTGAATCCGTTGAAAAGACCCGTTAAGAATACAAATGTGTAAAGCGGATATAACGCCTTTTTTCGGTAAACAACGGTCATCGCAACAATAAAAACGCCTATAAGATGAACGTTCGGCAAAAATTCCAGAAGCACTTTGGATGCGTACATCAAAGCGCCGAGCATACCGAATACGGCGATTTCCTTAACACGTGCTTTTTTGCTTGTGCGTTTTGAACTCATGCTTTTTCAGCTTTAAATTCGTAAACCGCACCGTCGGCAATGTCTGTTGAATCAACGCCTGCTTGAGCGTATTGGCCGTTTTCGTAAAATGCCCAATACATACCGTCTTTGTCATAGTCGAGGGTTGTTCCGTTGACTGTTTTGACAAAAAGTCCGAATTCGCTGTTGTCACCTGCGATGAGGTCCAATTCAACAAGTGCTTCGCCGACTGTCTTTTTGTCGGTGTGGATTTCGAACGACGTTTTTTTGCCGTCTGCATCGGTAACGTCGAAGTCGAAAACCGTTTGTCCGGCACCCAACACCTTTTTGTCGGTACCCTGAACGGTTTCCGAGGGAGCGTTGGGGCTTTCGGGAGTTTGCGTTTTGTCGCCGCAACCGGTTGCGAAAAGTGCTATAACCGCAATAAGCACAACACAAAGGCACAACGACAATACTTTTTTGAAGTTTGTCTTTTTCATGGTAAAATCTCCTTTGAAAATATTCATCTTTAATTATCGAAGAAAGGCAAAACGGTTTGTTCGGCAGTCTTCGAAAGGCGGAAAATATCCGCCTCCGGCACTCGCGGTTTTAAAGATGTTTTGTCGGCAAGTATTTCGACTCGGTGCATATTTTTCACCTTCTCAAAGTTAAACTTCAATGGCTTGTCCCTCGTTTGCGGTAAAGAGGCAAGAAAAATACGTTTTTGCACCTCACGGCGACGGGCTCGTACAGGATTTGCACCTGTTTCCTTGAACCGACACCGACAGTATAACACAAAAACAGACAAAATGAACCGTAAAAAAGCAAAAAGTTTTTTACGGTTCATTTTTTTATTGAAAAATATCGTAATAATTATCGTAATAATATGTTAAACGTGTTTATTTGTGATAAAGTTTTTTGCTTTCATGCTGAGGTTCGCAGGTGATGTTTATGCCGAGTTTCCTGAAAGTGTCCAAATCCACCTGAGAAAGTATCACGGTTGCGTGTGCCTCACAGCCTTTAAGGAGTTTTAAAGAGTCAAAAGCTTTTTTCGCATTTTCGTTCGTGACGGCGCTCATCGTAAGCGCAATAAGAACTTCGTCTGTATGAAGACGTGGGTTGTGGTTACCCAAAATGCTCGTTTTGAGAAGTTGAATAGGCTCGATAACCTCACGCTGAATAAGAAGCAAACTGTCATCTATGTCGGAAACAACTTTAAGTGCATTCAAAAGCGCCGCTGACGCCGCACCCAAAAGATCGCTCGTTTTACCGGTGACAATTTCGCCGTTGGGCAGTTCAATGGCAACGGCGGGTCGGTTGCCCGTTGCCTTGCTTTTTTCTATTGCGACTTTTACGGTCGGCCTTTCGGACTCAACCGAGATGCCCGCCTGATTCATCAAACTTTCGATTTTTAAAATGGCTTCATCGTTTTTCTGACCCATTTTTTTATCGCACAGGGTATTAAAATAACGCCTTACGATTTCTTCGTGAGAGGCTTTGCAACAAACTTCGTCGTCTGTTATGCAGTAGCCCGCCATATTAACACCCATATCGGTGGGCGATTTGTAGGGGCTTACACCTTCGATTTTTTCAAACATTGCGTTCAAAACGGGGAAAACCTCAACATCACGGTTGTAGTTTACGGTTGTTATGCCGTAAGCCTCAAGGTGGTAAGGGTCTATCATATTGACGTCGTTGAGGTCTGCGGTCGCCGCTTCGTAAGCGAGGTTTACGGGGTGTTTTAACGGCAAATTCCAGATGGGGAAAGTTTCGAATTTCGCATATCCCGCTTTAATACCGCGTAAATTATCGTGGTAAAGTTGCGAAAGGCAGGTAGCCATTTTTCCGCTGCCGGGGCCGGGTGCGGTAACAACAACAAGAGGCCTTTCCGTTTCGATGTATTCGTTTTTGCCGAAACCCTCTTCGCTCACGATTTTTTTGACCGAATAGGGATAGCCTTCAATCGGGTAGTGCATAAAAACTTTTACGCCGAGAGTCACGAGTTTTTCTTTAAACTTCAGGGCGGCGGGTTGACCGTCAAACTGCGTAATGACAACGCTTCCCACAAAAAGTCCGGCGCTTGTGAATGCGTCGATAAGGCGTAAAACATCGCTGTCGTAAGAGATGCCGAGATCACCGCGTATTTTGTTGTTTTCGATGTCGCCGGCGGAAATGACGATAACAACTTCGGCGTGGTCTTTGAGGTTGAGAAGCAAATGGAGTTTTGTGTCGGGCTTGAAGCCGGGCAAAACTCTCGAAGCGTGATAATCGTCAAAAAGTTTGCCGCCGAACTCAAGATAGAGCCTGCCGCCGAATTCGTCGACACGCTTCATGATTTGTTCGGACTGTTTTGCGATATACATATCGTTGTCAAAACCGATTTTCTTTTGGCATACCATAAAATACCATCCCTTTCACAAAAAATAATTTTAGCAAAAGACACCCGGTTTGTCAACGAACCTAAGTAACATAAAATGTAGAAAAAAAGGCGGCGTATTTGTTTAAATTTTAGGTGTATTACGTGTGAGTCCTTCGGTATTTCGGTTGACTTTGCGTTGCGTGGGATGTATTATATAAAATGGTTGAAACTAACGCAAGATTTAACATAAAGTAGCGTAAAGGAGTTTTTTATGGATCGTTTTTATGACAGGTTTAAACCCGAATGTTCTCCGAAAGCATCCGCAAGCCATACCATTGTGCGAAAGAACGTGAGAATAACCGTTCTCACGCCGTGCCTTTTGCGAGTTGAAACTCAAAGCAAAGGTGCTTTTTGCGACGAACCCACGCAAAGTGTGTGGTTCCGTGATTTTTGCAAGCCGGAATTTAAAGTGAACGAATCTTCGGATTCGGTTGAAATCAAAACCGCAAAAGCAAATTTCCTGTATTCGTTCAAAACGAAAAAGATGATTCGCATAAAACTTCGTGACGGAAGAACCGTAACGAATTACACCTCCGGTAACCTCAAAGGCACGTGCCGAACGCTTGATATAACGGCGGGGATACCCTCTCTCGGTGACGGAGTTGTGTCAAAAAGCGGTGTTGCGATTCTCGACGACAGCGAAACGCTTGTGCTTAAAGACGACGGAACGATAGTACCGCGCAAAAACAAAGGTACGGATGTTTACTATTTTGCATACGGTTACGATTATATCGGCGCTACGACCGACCTTTACAGGTTGACGGGCAAAGTTCCGCTCATCCCCCGTTACGCACTTTCCAACTGGTGGAGCAGATATAAAGCATATTCGCAAGATGAATATCTCGCACTTATGGACAGATTTAAAGAAAACGATATCCCGATAACCGTTGCCACGGTCGATATGGATTGGCATTGGGTCGATATCAAGAAAAAGTTCGGCAAGGACAGTCACAAATTTTCAAATCACCGAAATGTTATGGAATACGTCTATGATGTTTGGTCGGCGGGCTGGACGGGATATTCGTTTAACACCGATTTGTTCCCCGATCCCGCGGGATTTTTGAAAAAACTGAAAGATGATAATTACAAGGTGACGTTTAATCTTCATCCGTCTATGGGCGTTCGTTGGTTTGAAAATCAGTACGAAGATATGTGCCGTGCCATGGGTCTTGACCCGAAAAAGAAAAAGACCGTTGAGTTTGACATAACCGATAAAAAATTCACCGAAAATTATTTCAAAATTCTTCATCATCCTTATGAAAAAATGGGCGTTGATTTTTGGTGGATAGATTGGCAACAGGGAACAAGAACGAAAACACCGGGGCTTGATCCCCTTTGGGCGCTCAATCATTATCATTTTCTCGACAGCGCCAAAAACAACAGCAGACCCCTCATCCTTTCACGCTTCTGCGGTGCGGGAAGTCAGCGTTATCCGCTCGGTTTCAGCGGTGATACCACCCAAACGTGGTCGTCGCTTGATTTTCAGCCGGGATTTACCGCTACGGCATCAAACATCGGTTATCCGTGGTGGAGCCACGATATCGGCGGGCACTGCTTCGGCAAAAAAGACGATGAACTTTACATAAGGTGGTTGCAGTTGGGCGTTTTCAGCCCCGTGATGCGTCTTCATTCCACAAACAACGAGTTTATGGGCAAAGAACCGTGGAATTACAGCGGGCCGATCGAAAGACTCGCAAAAGAAAATCTTCGCCTGAGGCACAAACTTCTTCCGTATATTTACACAATGAACTACCGCACACATACAGAATGCCGTGCCCTTTGCGAACCGATGTATTACGCATACCCCGAAGAAAAAAGAGCCTACGAATGTAAAAATCAGTATTTCTTCGGCACGGAACTTATAGCGGCGCCGATAACACGTCACACATCTGCCGATAACAATATGGCGTTTGTTAGCGTATGGATTCCCGACGGCAGATATACCGATATTTTTACGGGCAGAATATACAGCGGAAATCAATTTGTTAAAATGTACCGTGATATCGAAAAAATACCAGTGCTTGCAAAAGCCGGTGCGATAATTCCCATGAGTGCGAACGGCACGTCAAACGATTGGGCAAATCCGGAGGAACTTGAACTTTGGGTCTACAGGGGCAACAATACTTTTGTGCTTTACGAAGATGACGGCGAAACGCTTTCTTATAAAGACGGAGCGTATTTGAAAACGCCGTTTTCGGTGAAAGAAGACGGTTCCGCCGTAACATTTAACATTCGAAAAGGCGAGGGCGACAAAACCGTCGTTCCCGAAAAAAGAACGTACACGGTACGCTTTAAAGATGTTGTGAATGCTGAAGTTACGGTAAAAGTTAACGGCAGAAAACGTAATGTGAATGCCGAAAAGTGCGACGGAACGCTTGTTGTCAAAATTGCCGTTTCGCCGGAGGAAGAAGTTGAAATCACTCTTGCGGATGCCGTGTATCTCGCTAACAGAGATAAAAAACAGGAATTGACCGAAACGATAGCAAAATATCAAACGGGTAACGATTATAAAGGTATGATTTTTTCGGAGTTTTTAAAGAACGAAAAAAGCCTTCCGCCCATTGCGGAGGATTTTGCGGGCCCGATAAACGAAATTCTTAAACTTTACAGAGGTTAATTATGTCAGCAGTCGATATTTTAAAAAACCGAGCCGTTCCGTACGGTATTGAAATAAATTCCGCCCTTTCGGAAAAACTCGAAAAATATGCGGAACTTTTGAAAATTTGGAACGAAAAACTGAATCTCACCGCAATCACCGACGATGAGGGCATCGCCGTAAAGCATTTTTTGGATTGTTTGCTTGTTTTGAAAACGGCTGATTTCAAAAATGCCGAAACGGTCATAGATGTCGGAACGGGTGCGGGGTTTCCGGGGCTTGTCATTGCGGCGGCGTATCCCGACACCGAGGTCACGCTTCTTGACTCAACGGGCAAAAAACTCAAAGCCGTGGAAAACATAGCATCGGAAATGGGCGTCGGCAACGTAAGAACCGTTCATATGAGGGCGGAGGAAGCGGGAATGAAACCCGAATTCAGAGAAAAATTCGATTTTGCCACCGCAAGAGCGGTTGCGCAATTCCGTGTTCTTTTGGAGTATACGTTGCCGTTTGTGAAAGTCGGCGGTATGTTTTTGTCGCTGAAAGGCGCATCCGCCGTTGAAGAAACAGACGGTGCCGACGTCGCTTTAAAGACTCTCGGCGGAAAAATCGACGGGATAAACGAGTTCGTTTTGCCGGGTGGCGACAAAAGAGCCGTAATAAAAGTGAAAAAGATTTCGCATATTCCGTCAAAGTACCCCAGAGTATCGGCGCAAATCGCCAAAAAACCTTTGTAAAACCGGCAAATACAAGCATTTTCAGTCGATTCAGCCCGACCGAAAATGCTTTATTTTTTTGTTTCGACGTGATATAGTGTAGTCACAGAGAGGGAATCAAGACAGGCTTTGTGGATGGACATTTTACGGCGGATATGCCGGAAAGGATATGCAATGTTAAAGACATCATCAAAAACCAAAGCAAATTGTCAAATACAACTTTTACCGCATGAAATAATTTTGCCGAACCCCCATCAACCACGAGTCAGATTCGACTTTAACGAGTTGGAAGGTCTTGCGATTTCGGTTAGGACAAACGGTATGTTGCAACCCATAAACGTGCGGAAACTTTCCGACGGAAAATACGAACTCATTTCCGGCGAAAGACGTCTCAGGGCGGCACGAATGGTGGGAATGAACAAAATCCCCTGTGTCGTGATGGATGTTTCCGACGAACAGTCGGCGCTGTTTGCGATAATAGAAAACGTACAGCGACAGAATCTTGACTTTTTCGAGGAAGCGGTTGCGATAGAAAGGCTTATGACCGAACACGGACTCTCTCAGGAAGAAATCTCACGAAAACTCGGAAAAGCCCAGTCGACATTGTCAAACAAACTTCGCCTTTTGAGGTTGCCCGAAGATTTACGCGATAAAATCACTTGTGCGGGGCTGACCGAACGCCATGCGAGAGCATTGCTCACATTACCCGACAATTCCACGAGGGCACGGGCACTTGACATAATAACACAGCGCCATCTTAACGTGTCGGAATCCGAACGCCTCATCAATGATATAAAGCACAGAAAAAAATCAAAAAACAAACCGCAAATGCGAGCGTATAAGGATATGCGAATATTCCTTAACACATTGAACCATGCGGTTGACGTAATAAGAAAAGCCGGAATCGAAGCGGACACGGCAAAAAGCGAAACAGATGAATATTTCGAATATGTAATAAGAATTTCAAAACCCGAAGATACATCTGTCGCAACCGTTACGACACAGGCTGTTTAATTCGGTATAATCTCCGAAAGGAGTTTATATAGTGTAGCAGACCCCTGTTACACAAGCCATATCTTTCTCTTTCACACCCCACATCCACAGCGGAACGCCACTACTTTTCGGTAGTGGCGTTCTGCCTGTTAACAGGCTGTTAATTTTCGTATATCT
>CAYPAB010000048.1:0-13455 GCA_964408605.1 uncultured Eubacteriales bacterium | reverse complement strand
ACAACCGTTGCAAAATGCGACGGTTGTTTTTATTTAAGGCAAATTTGAATTAAAATGAATATATTTTCATCAATTGCAAAAATTAAATTCGGGTGATAACAATGATTGCAATCATAACCGCAATTTTATCCGGTGCATTGATGAGTATACAGGGCGTCTTCAACGAGGGCGTTACAAAACAAACGTCAATTTGGCTGTCGTCATCGTTTGTTCAACTAACCGCATTTTTATTTTGTCTTGCGGCGTGGTTTTTTACGGGGCGTGAAGGCACCGTCGGTTCTCTTTTTAAAATCGACAACAAGTATATGCTGTTGGGCGGTATTATCGGCGCTTTGATAACCTACACCGTCATCAGAAGTATGTCGTGGCTCGGCCCCGCACAAGCGGTGATGATAATAGTTACTTCGCAACTTCTTGTGGCGTATCTTATAGAACTTTTCGGTTTGTTCGGCGCTCTTAAAGTCGGTTTTCAATGGCGAAAACTTATCGGTATTATTATATCGGTCGGAGGGATACTTATATTCAAGTGGGATAAATAGCCTGCCGGTGATGTTAAAAAGCAGACCGCATAAAACAGTATAAAGCAAAGGGGCTCTATGGGTGACAATACACCTATAGAACCCCTTAAATAATATAAAAATCAAATTTCGGCATCCCGATTTTTATATATAAAGTATTTCAATCCGCTCTTTTTGAGAAAAAGCGGTGTGCGTTTTCGTAAAAGATTTTGTTAATCAAATTTCTTTCGAAGCCGTCGTTCAAAAGCACATCATAAACGTTTGCGAGTTTTTCGGCACCGCTTAATTCGGGATGAATTTCGCATCCGTCGAAATCACTCCCCAAAGCGATTACATCTTCACATCCGAGAGATACGAAGTGCCGTATTTGTTGAGCCAACGCTTCAATCCCCAAAACGCCTTCGTTTTCGATAAAATCACGGCAATAATTGAGACCGATAATTCCGTTTGCCGATTTGACGGCACGAATTTGCTCGTCGGTTAAATTCCGTTTTAAAGCGTACTTATTGTTGACGGTGTCGGCGTTTGAGTGGCTTGCGATAAAAGGTTTTTCGGCGATGTTTAAAAACTCGAAAAAACTTCGGCGGTTAAGGTGCGAAACATCAAGCACAATTCCGAGATCTTCCGCAGTTTTAACAAATTCTTTTCCGAAATCGGTAAATCCGCCCTCGGAAAAAGCACCGCTCGCTATTTCATTTTTTCCGTTCCATGTCAACGTGATTATTTTCACGCCTTTTTTATGCAAATTCAAAAGTCCGTCGATAGTTCCTCCGCATGCGGAAGCACCCTCAACGGAAAGAATCGCTTTTACGGGTGTTGCGGTATTTTCGTCATAAAGAGAAACAATATCTTTGTTAATTTCCGTTTCTTTGTAAAAATAATCGGCAACACCGTTAAAATAACTCACGGCATCGTCACCGCGAAGTTCGTCGGGGATCCAAACAGCGAAAACCTGAACGTATTCTTCATACATTTTCGCCTTCTCAAGTGAAAAATGCAATCTGCTGTTCAAAAGCGGTAAGTTATTCTTACAGCACTCGCCGACGGTGTCACAATGCAAATCAAATATTTTCATATAAACCTCAAAAAGCGTTTTCAATATGATTTATGCTACTGACCTTGTCATTATCACTCATAAGCACTTCGATTATGTCAAAACGCATTTTGTTTTTTAAACCGTACTTATTCATATACGCCGCCGCTGAACTGCGTATATTTTCCTGCTTGTGAAAATTAACGGCATCTGCCGGTGAGAACATACCGCCCTCTTTACGTGTTTTGACTTCGACAAAGCAAATCACCTTTTTCTTTTCGGCGATAATGTCAATTTCGCCGACGTCGGTGCGGTAATTTGCAGCCAAAATTCTGTATCCGCTCAACCGAAGATGCTTCGCCGCAAGTTGTTCGCCGTATGCCCCCATTAAACGTGTGTTCATTTGTATTCACCCGTGATTTTCTTTAAAAAACTTCTTCTGTGAACAGGCGAAATACCGTATTTTTCAATAAGTTCGTAATGAAGTTTTGTTCCGTAGCCTTTGTGTTTCGAAAACATATATTCGGGATATTGCGAATCGAGTTCCGCCATAAATCTGTCACGGCTGACTTTCGCAATAATCGATGCCGCCGCAACCGACATACATTTGCTGTCGCCTTTGACAATGGCAATTTCTTTTACCCCTGTTTTGGGGTAAGCATTTCCGTCGATATACGCAAGGTCGGGTTTTATTCGAAGACCCTCTACCGCCCTTTTCATCGCCAAAAAAGTGGCATTGAGGATATTTATACCGTCTATTTCTTTTTCGTCTGCCGTGCCGACCGCCCAACAAACGGCATCTCTTATTATATCATCGTAAACGGAATCCCGTTTCTTTTCCGAAAGTTTTTTCGAGTCGTTGAGAATTTCGTGAGAATAGTTTTCGGGAAGTATTACCGCAGCGGCAAAAACAGGGCCGGCAAGCGGTCCTCTGCCCGCTTCGTCAACACCGCAAACAACTTTATAGCCGTTGTTGTGCGCTTCTGTTTCGTAGGAATAATCTAACATAAACACACCTCTGAAAATGGAATATAAGAACATCGAGTTTTTTAATCATCCGAAGATTCGGGCAAATCCAAAGAAAGCCTACCCAATTTGCCTGCTCTGTATTCGTCAAGAAGCATAACCGACGCACGTTCACAGTCGATTTCACCGCCGGAAATGAGCATCCCTCTTTTTTTGCCGATCATTTCAAGTATTTCGTAATCTTCTTTTTCTTCGAAACCCGAAATTTTATAACGCTCAGCCAACCTGTCGCAATAGCCGTTTTTAAGCACATTTATAAGTCGCAACGCAAGTGCTTCGGTGTCAAGAATCTCGTCTTTAACCGAACCGATAAACGCCAATTTTTCGCCGACCGATTTATCCTCAAACTTCGGCCACAACACGCCGGGGGTGTCGAGAAGTTCTATTCCGCTGCCGACGGCAAACCAACTGTTCGAACGTGTTACGCCGGGTTTATCGGCGACTTTCGCACGGTTTTTGCCTGCCATTTTGTTTATGAAAGACGATTTTCCGGTGTTCGGTATGCCGACAACCATAACACGCAAAGGCTTTCCCGACATACCTTTTTCGTTGTTGCGTTTGATTTTTTCTTTCAAAACTTCACGCACAAGCGGTAAATACGCACCGAGACCCTTACCCGAACGGCAATCAACAGGCAATGCGTATATGCCGTTCCTTTTATAAAACTCGACCCATTTTGCCGTAACTTTTTCATCGGCAACGTCGCATTTATTGAGAAGTACGATTCGTGGTTTTGAGCCTATCATTTCATTCAATTCGGGGTTTGAGGAACTCATCGGTATTCGGGCATCGACTATTTCCGTAACTAAATCGACAAAAGGCAAACTTTCTTTAATAAGCCTGCGTGTTTTTGCCATATGACCCGGAAACCAATTGACGGAGGCTTCGGGGCGGTTGTTTTCTGCACTCATATTTTTCACTTCCTGTTGTCACGTCAAATATTATACATATCTTTTATTCTTTTAAAATTTTAAAATTTCCACCCATTAACAGAAATAACCCGACCTAAATCGGATTATTTCGTAAAATTATTCATAATCGTAAATATCAAAACTGCCGAAAGGCAAAACTCTCAACACCGCTTTGCCCATGATATAGCGTTCATCTATATCGCCGACATAATAAGAACGGCTGTCGGTAGAACCGTTGCGGTTGTCACCCATACAGAAAAGATACCCTTCGGGCACGGTGTACGGAAACTCCCTGTAATCGCCTTTTTCAATCAAAAAATCCTCTTTAAGATAGGGCTCGTCAATCGCTTTGCCGTCGATGTAAACGGTTGCGGTGTCGTAATCGAAATCAACGGTTTGACCGCCCGTTGCGATAACTCTTTTGATAAGCGGTTTGTGAAAATAAGAATCCTGCGTTATAACGACAATATCGCCGTATTTATATTCGGGTTTTTGCACCGTTATCAGCCAGTCGCCGTGTTGAAGTGTATCGGTCATTGAAGTTCCGTCAACGCCGACAAGCCTGAAAGCAAAAGTAAAAATTATCGCAATGATGATAAAAGAACTCATAACGACCGACACAAAATCGTAAACGGTGAGATAGAATTTCTTTTTGCCGTCTGCATCGGTGTTTTTTTTGACATCGGCAACAACATCGGAATCAGCCGAAATTTTTTTGGGGGATTCCTCGGTGTAGTTTTCCTCATCAAAGTTACCGTCAAAAGCGGAAGAATCGCTTTCGACATCAATAATTCTGTCGTCTTTATCCATAACAATCAACCTGTCTTGTAAAATCAACTTGAAATAAGAATCAAGGGCAGATAAGTTATATCTGCCCCACCCTCCGGCTTATCAGCCGATTTTTTCCTTAACCTTAGAAGCCTTGCCGACTCTGTCACGAAGATAATAAAGTTTTGCTCTGCGAACTTTACCGCGACGAACAATTTTAATATCCGCAACGTTGGGAGAGTGAACAGGGAACACCCTTTCAACACCTACACCGTAAGAAACACGGCGTACTGTGAAAGTTTCACTGATACCGCTGCCACGTTTTGCGATAACGGTACCTTCGAATGCCTGGATTCTTTCTCTTTCGCCTTCACGGATCTTAACATCGATTCTGATGGTATCACCGATTTCGAAAGCGGGCTTCTCAGCCTTAAGGCTGTCCTGTGCAATAAGTTTTAATGCGTCCATAATAACCTCCGTTTTTTTCAAGCGTTCATACCGAAAAGATCGTAGCGGACCGCCAGCTTTAATGTTGCCATTAACTGCCGTTGACACCTCACGGGTAACAACGCACACATAGACTTGATTATAATAACACACATTTTCGTAGAATGCAACAGTTTTTAAGATTTTTTTGTGATATTTTCACCAAAAGATTTTATATATTCAAACGCTTCGGTGTTTGTGCAGAAGTAAATATCTTTATTAAGGGAAAACATTTTGCAAATGTTTTCAAAATAATCCCACGAATCGTCAACATCGAGTTCGTAACTGTGCCCCCAAATATAAAAGAGTTGCAATTTGTCGGGCTTTGCGTCAACAAAGTCAAGGCAATGTTTGAAAAAAACTTTTTTGTCTTTGGTTAGGCTTGCCGTCGGTTTAAAAAGAAACATATCGTTCGGAACATCGAAGTTATGCGAATGAATTATCGTTCTTGCATATTTAACATTCGTTTTTGTTTTAATCAAATCGGCAACGGCACGGTTGCAGTTTATCCCTCCGCACGGATAGGCGAATCCGCAAACGTCATACCCGACCAACTCGCTTAAATTTTTTCTGTCCGTTTCGACCTGACGAACGATTTCGGAGGGTGAAAGAGTTGTCAAATTCGGGTGAGTTAACGTGTGCGACGCAACCTCGTGACCTTTATAAATATCCTTGACAAGTTCGGGGGCTACTTTTGTGTGATTTATTTTTTTACCTTGTACTGTCAAACTCCCCTCTTTGCCGAGCAACTCGGAGTTAAGGTTGAAAGTGCATTTCAATCCGTATTTGTTAAGTATCTCCGTAAAGCGCACGTCTTGTGTTACACCGTCATCAAAACTGAATGTCACGATTTTTTTAAAATCCATATTTATTCCTCCCGAACAGCGGTAACGGAAGCCGATTTATTTGCTTCCGTTACATTATAATATTTCGGGATCCGATTTTCAAGCGGAAGGAATAAATATCATTTTTAAATTTTCTGTAGTATCGCCCTCCAAACCGTTTTCATCGGCAATTGCTTTTACCGTTGTGTTGTAACGCCGTGCAATTGACCAAAGACTTTCGTTGCCGTCTTTCGGGAAATAAACCGTTATCGCATTACAGTTTCGGCATATCGGTGCTTCGCTTTCCGTTATTTCGGTAACCGCATCGGTAACAATCTCGCCGAAAACCGAACCGACAATGCAAAATTTCGCCTTGATATCTATACTATTCGTTCCACGTGGCACACATTCAAGTGAAACAAGTGTCAAATCGGGCGAACAGACGATATTTTTTTCTTCGGTTTCGATTTTCTTTTTGTATTCGCAATCGAACATTTTATTTATTCCGGAAAGGCTTCCGGCAGAATCTTTTACAATCAGCGAAACAGAAAGATTCGATTTTACGAGCAATTCTCCGCCGTCAAATTTCGCCTGCACTCCGCCGACTTCACCGCAACAGTCCGCAATTTCGCCTACGCCCTCGCCCGTTACAGTAAAATTATTGTCGAAAAAGAACGTATCGTTCAGTTCGTCAACGGCGGTATAAAAAGTTTGACGTGTCTTTTTGAGTTCAAGTGCGGAACCGACCGCATAGGCGTCGGATATTACAACAAACTCTTTTTGTTCCCACATATCAATACACGCATCAACGCCCAACGAAATATCAAAAGCGGTCGCCATACCGGATGACTCGCCTTTCGGTATTACATCGAGAGCCGTAACACGCAAAAGGACATTACCGGTAAAATGTTCTTCCATTCCGTCAAACTCCAAAATTTGATTGACCGGAATAACGTGTTTTATATGTTCAACACAAGATTTATCGTTTGCGTTAACATAGCACACCTCAACCAAGGCTTCGCCTTTTACCATTATTTTATTGTTTATTTTTCGTGTTTCGGTGCAAACGGCACTCGCTGTGTTGCTGATTAAAAACGCCGCCGGCGAATTCGGTGTGACCGTGTCGCTCATTGAAAACGCTCTTGTTTTTTTGCATCCCAACGACATCGCTTTAATGAGCGTGTTTTTCTGCTCTATACCTTTTGTTTCGCCCAAGGAGGTAATTTCCTCTTTTTCTTCACGGTAGACGCAAATTTTGATAACGAGCCCCGATTTGATTTCGGCACGCTTTGTACCCGTGGCACGGCAATTGACGTACGACACCGTAACTTTTGCACCGACATCAACCGCTTCGCCGAATTCGGTATTTTCGCAATGGCGACTGAAAGGTACGGCTTGCGAAAAACTGTAAATACAGTTATCCTCCGCCGTGTAAATCATTCGCAAATCGCATACGCCGTCAACGGTGACCCTGTCGCCCACCAAACGGCACGAATTGATTTTCGGCTCAGCAGATGACTTTATAATACGCAATATTTCAGGCATATACTCCGGCAGGGTGAGTTCCGATTCCACACTTTCTTCCACGGAGTTATCCGATAAAGTTTTAAGAAATTTGTATTCCTCATGTTTTAATGAAATATCCATAAATATAAACTCCCTTCATATATTCTCAATGAAATATATGAGGGAGTTTTCGTTAATATTACTTATTCTTCGGTCGACGACACGGTTTCTTCAACATGTTCTTCGTAAAGAAGGTCATACAGGAGTTTGCGGTTTTCTTCAAGGTCGATTGAGATGCTTGAACCGTCCCACTCCGAAGAATACCACCATGTATCTTCAAACGGCAACTGTGCCGAAACAAGAAGGTTGTCCGCATTTGAACCGGATTTTACAACGCAAGTCATAAGACTGAAAACAAGGCTCCAAAAATCAGCGGTAGAAAGAGTTGTTTCGATATACGGTGCAACATTTTTCGCTGTTGAAATCAAACCGAACACGCCTATCGGATTAAGTTTGCCTTTAACATCCTTAACAATTGCCGAAATCACTTTTCTTTGACGTTCGGTACGGTTGAAATCGGAATCGAGTTTTCGTATTCTCGCATACCAAAGTGCCTGATAACCCGTTAAATGAACGTTTTCACCGCTCGGAACGGTTTCGGGTTTTTCTTCTTTTCCGTATCTGTGGCGGTTGTTGATGTAATCAGCCTCATCTTCGGTGACATCGACTTCAATACCGCCCAAGCCGTCGATAAGAGCCGTGAACATTTCGAAATTAACCGTTGCGTAATCGTCGATTTTAATGCCGAAATTCTGCTCGATCGTTTGAATAAGAAGATTTGCACCGCCCCACGCATATGCGGCGTTGACTTTTGACTCACGTTTGCCGGGGATATCAAGATGTGTGTCACGCAAGATTGAAACAACGGTTATTTTCCCCGTTCTTTTGTTGACGGAGGCAATCATAATGCTGTCGCTTCGTGAAGCACCGCCGTTTTCCCTGTCGGCACCGATAAGAAGAATGTTTCTGACATAACTTTCGCTGACAAGCGAATCAACATCTTCTATATGTTCAATTTCATCTGCTTTTTCGAATTTACCGACAATTCCGTTTGCGGCGATGAAAAAGATACCGCCGAAACCGATAACGAGCGCAAGAATTACGCATATAACGGCAAACCCTTTGCCGTGCTTTTTCCCGCCGTTGGAAGCGGTTTTTCCGTGACGTGCCTCAAAATCCGAAATTTCGTCGTTGTCGTATGCGGAAACCTTACGCACCTGCTGTGTGTCGGATTTTGCGTTTGCCTTGCGTGGCGGAACCTTCGGTGCCCCCGTCGGCTGAGGTCTTCCCGCCGAGGGATTCACCGGCCGACGTTGTTGCTGCGGTGTGTTTTGGCGTTCGCTTTGAGAATGGACATCCTGATATGTGCTTCTTCTGCGACCGGAAATATAAATATCGTCTGCCGATTCGTTTTGTTGCTGTTTTGCACGGCCTATGTAAACATCTTTTGAAGAATCGCTGAAAATATCTTCGAAATCATCGTCTTCGTACTCGCTGAGAAGTTCAAGGTAATCATCTTCGATATTAACTCGGCGTTTATCTTGCGAGTTGGAATCGAAATCACGTCTGTCTGCCAAAAGAATTACTCCTTTTTAAGTATGATTTAAGTATGATTTATGATTTTAGCACAATATGAAAATAATTGCAACTTTATATATAAAAGGGCTGAAAAAAACAAGTTTTCGCATTCGGTTTTAAATCGGATAGGAAAAAGGGCTGTAAAAAACTCACGTCTTTTACAGCCTGCTTTTAAAAATTTTCCCGTTTATTTAACTTTTACAGTCCAACCGTTCTTATCTTCAAGTCTGCCCCATTGAATGCCTGTAAGTTCATCATAAAGGAACTGTGCAACGGGCCCGATTTCGTTGTTGTTTACAATGATGTGTTCGTCACCGTCGATATATTCGCCGACGGGTGAAATAACAGCGGCGGTACCTGTGCCGAATGACTCGTTAAGAGTGCCGTTCTTTGCGGCTTCTTTAACTTCATCAACGGAAATTTTGCGTTCTTCGACTTTGTAGCCGTTTGCTTTAAGAACTTCGATACAACTTGCTCTCGTAACACCGGGAAGAATGTTACCGTCTGTAAGTTCGGGAGTAATAACAACGCCGTTGATAACAAAGAAAACGTTCATTGCGCCGACTTCATCGATATATTTTCTTTCGATACCGTCAAGCCAAAGGACTTGAGCATAGCCCATTTTGTCCGCCTTTTCCTGACCGATAAGCGAAGCGGCATAGTTGCCACCGGCTTTCGCCATACCCGTTCCGCCTTTTACACAACGGACATATTCACGTTCGATAACGATTTTAACGGGATCCATTCCGTTGGGATAATATGAACCGACGGGTGAAAGAATTATTGCGAAAATGTAACTGTGCGAGGGGTGAACACCGATAAATTCATCTGTCGCAATAATAAAGGGACGGATGTAAAGAGATGTTCCGTCGCTGTGGGGAACCCAGTCGCTGTCAACATCGACAACGGTTTTGATTGCCTCAAGAACCATATCGGGGTCAAGACGGGGTACACAAAGACGTTCGCAGGTGTTGTTCATTCTTTCGATATTTTTTTGAGGGCGGAAAAGTTGAATGTTTCCGTCGGCTGTTCTGTATGCTTTAAGACCCTCGAAAAGTTCTTGAGCATAGTGGAATACCATAGCAGACGGGTCAAGCGACAACGGGCCGTAAGGAACAACTCTGCCGTCGTGCCAGCCTTTGCCCTCATCGTAATTCATCAAAAACATATGGTCGGTAAAGATTTTACCGAAACCGAGTTTGCCTTCATCCGTAGGCTTTGCCTTGGGAGTTGAAGTTCTTTCGATTTTGAATTCATAATTCATTGAAATTACCTCTTTTCAAATTCAATCAATAATCAAAGCCGAGTTTAAGTGCGGTTTTGTTGACTTCAAGTAAGTCTTGGTGACGTGCCGACACAACTTTTGAAAGCGGTGCTTCGATACCGTCAAATCCGAGCATGGGAACTTCTTTGAGAAGTTTGCCGGTTATTATCATGTTGGCAAGTGTGCCGATGCCTTTTTCGTTTGCGATTTCGGTTGAGGGAATGTAGTAAACATCAACATCCGTTCTTTCGACTTTTCGTGAAATAAGAGTTGAATCGATAAATATTTTACCGCCGGGAACAACTTCGTTTTCATACTTATCAAGCGAGGGAAGGTTCATCGCAACAAGCACGTCGGGTTTGCCGACTATGGGCGAACCGATGGGTTCATCGCTGACGATAACACTGCAGTTTGCGGTACCGCCACGCATTTCCGGCCCGTAAGACGGAAGCCACGAAACCTGCTTGTTTTCAAGAAGACCTTTATATGCGACGAATTTGCCCGCAAAAAGAATTCCCTGACCGCCGAAACCGGCAAAAAGAATATTACATGTATTGCTCATTATTTTGCCTCCTCCGCATAGATATCTTTATACACTCCGAGAGGATAGTAAGGAAGCATATTATCCTCAAGCCACTTTAACGCCTTTTCGGGAGAAAGTCCCCAGTTTGTGGGACAGGTTGAAACAACCTCGACAAGCGAGAAACCTTTGCCTTCGATTTGGTTCGTAAAGGCTTTTTTGATTGCCGCTTTCGCCTTTTTTATGTTGGCGGGATTGTTGACCGTAACTCTTTCAAGATAAGCGGCACCGTCAACATTTTGAAGAAGTTCGCAAACTTTTACGGGATAGCCGACCGTTTCGACATCTCTGCCGTAAGGCGAAGTTTGTGTAACCTGACCGGGTAAAGTTGTGGGAGCCATTTGACCGCCCGTCATACCGTAAATTGCGTTGTTAACGAAAATGACGGTTATGTTTTCACGTCTTGCCGCAGCGTGAACGGTTTCTGCGGTACCGATGGCGGCAAGGTCGCCGTCACCTTGATATGTGAAAACAATGTTGTTTTCGGGATCGGAACGTTTTACACCTGTTGCGACAGCCGGCGCACGTCCGTGCGGTGCTTCGATAAAGTCGCAAGTGAAATAATCGTATGCCATTACGGAACAGCCGACAGGTGCAACACCTATTGTTCTGCCCTCGATACCGAGTTCATCGATAACTTCGGCAACAAGCCTGTGAATAATACCGTGTGTGCATCCGGGACAATAGTGGAAAGGCGCATCGGTGAGCGTCTTGGGTTTTTCGAAAACTACCATTATCTGTCGCCTCCTTCATTGATTTGCTCAATTTTCGCAAGCACTTCTTCGGGTGACGGAATCATACCGCCTGTGCGGTTGCAAAGATATACGGGCTTTTTGCATTCGGTTGCAAGTTTAACGTCTTCAATCATCTGACCCATATTCATTTCGACCGAAAGGAACGCTTTGCATTTATCAGCCGCCTCACGCAACACTTTTTTGGGGAAGGGCCACAGTGTGATGGGACGAATCATACCGACTTTGATGCCTTTTGCACGTGCCTCGACAATTGCGTTTTTGGCAACACGGGAAGTAATACCGAAAGAAACAACGCATATTTCGGCGTCTTCCATAAGATATTCTTCATAAAGGACTTCGTTTTCTTCAATTGTTTTGTAACGTGCGAAACGCTCGAAGTTTGTTTTTTCAAGTTCTTCGGGTTTAAGGTAAAGAGAATTTACGATATTGTGCTTTCTTTGACCTTTTGTTCCGGTAAGAGCCCACGGTTTTTCAAAAGTATTGGGCTGTGTATCGGGAAGTTCCACGGGTTCCATCATCTGACCCATAGTGCCGTCGGCAAGAATCATTGCGGGCATTCTGTATTTATCGGCAAGATCGAACGCCGTACCCGTAAGAGTTGCCATTTCCTGAACGGATGACGGTGCGAGAACAATTTTCATAAAGTCACCGTGACTGCCGCCTTTTACAGCCTGGAAATAATCCGACTGAGAGGGCTGAATACCGCCCAATCCGGGACCGCCACGCTGTACGTTGACAATAAGTGCGGGAACGTCGCTTCCTGCTATGTAGGATATACCTTCGCTTTTAAGCGACACTCCGGGGCTTGAACTTGACGTCATAACCCTTTTGCCTGTTGCGGCAACGCCGAGAACCATATTGATTGCGGCAATTTCACTTTCCGCTTGAAGAAATACACCGCCGATTTTAGGCATACGCTTTGCCATGTACGCGGCAATTTCAGTTTGGGGTGTAATGGGATAACCGAAATAGTGCCTGCAACCTGCTCTGATCGCGGCTTCGGCAATAGCCTCATTACCTTTCATTAAAACTTTCTCACCCATTTATTTCACCTTACCTTTCAACAGTTATAGCACAGTCGGGACACATAGTTGCGCAGAAAGCACAACCGATGCACTTGCTTTGGTCAATGCAATGTGCGGGATGATGACCTTTTGCATTTAGTTTTGCGGAATCCAATTCCACAATCTTTTTGGGACATGCGGTCACACATAAACCGCAACCTTTACATACATTTTCCGCGAATGTAACTTTTGCCATTTTTCTGCCTCCAATTTAAACAATTTTCTTTTGTAAAGTCAGCGGAAACAGATTTTCCACTTTTCCGTTGAGATTATTAACAAATTCACTTTTTACCGCCGTCATTTTAACGGGCAAACCCGACAGACGGCTTAATTTTTCGGCGTCCGCAACCGAAGTCAAAATATCCTCCGGCTGTGTCATTTCGCCTAAATTCGAATTATTGACGATCGCCGTAAATTTCATTTTACAGGCATCTTCGATTTCGTGCATTATCTCGAACGCTGATTCGGCATTCGGCGTTAAAGGGCGGTATTTGTTGAAAACGAAAAGCAATTCGTAATCGTTTTCTTCGATAATCGCATCGGAATATCTGCCCAGAGCATACGCACCTCGATCATCACCGCCTATGTCCATTATCGCTTTTTCTTCACGTTTGTCAAGAAGCGAATACACTTCTTGCGGTAACGCCGGTAAATCGACATTTGAACTTGCAAATTCCGACGAAATGAGTTTTACGCCGGCAGCGGTCAATTCATCAAGACTGTCACGTGTTCTGAAATAAGGATTTACTATATCAAGGTCGGCAATTACAACATCTTCACCGACCGATTTAAGATACAGCGCATAGTTAACGGCTATATTTGTTTTGCCGCTGCCGTAGTGCCCCGCAAACAGGGTCATTCTTTTGTACTGCATCCGATTACCTCTTTTCCGGTATTACTGATTTTCTTATTGTTTTTACGAACCTGCGCTGTATGAACATTTAAGAACATGCCACGAGGGGCGTAAGGTCTGCGATTTAATAGTGTACTGAGAAGTGAGTAAGGTCTGCGATTCGCATTGTCAAACTTGCCAAAAGCAATATCCGACATATCCGACATATTCAACATTTCTGTAACAAGCA
>CAYPAB010000047.1:0-13597 GCA_964408605.1 uncultured Eubacteriales bacterium | reverse complement strand
GCACCGTCAACAACGCTCCATTTGAAATATACACCGCCGTTGAGGTTTGAAATGCTGACAACATCGGGAGTTTCAACAAAGGCAATGGATTTTCCCGAATTATCGTAACCGCTGCAACTTCCGTCGGAGAAGACCGCTTGAACCGTATAGGAATATTTTTCACCGCTGATAACAGAACCGTCGATAAAACTTGTTTCTCCGACTGAATCGAAATATTCCCACTCGGTGCTGAAACTGTCTTTGCGGTAAATTTCGTATTCCATAGCGCCGTCGTGAGGCTCCCACTCAATATACACACCGGGTAAAATGTTCTTTACGGTTGTGATTTTGGGGTGTCCGAGCCTTACTGCTTCGCAAACATCGGAAACAAAACTTTTAACATCCGAAGAACTTGCATAGACTCTGTATTTATATGCAACGTCGCCTTCAACATCGGTATCGACATAAGAAGTTTTACCGGAAACGAGTGTAGCGATAACGGAGAATTTGCCGTTGACTTCTTTTTCGATAACATAACTTTCGGCACCGTTTACGGAGGTAACCGTAATATTTATGCCGTTTGCGGTATTTTTGGCGGTAAATTGGGGAACGGCAAGATATTTTACGCTTGCGGGTTCGCAAATCATATCGGCAATGCAGTCGCCATTATACGCTTTTACCGCATATTCGTATTTTACACCGCTTTCGATTGTTTTGTCGGTATAGTTAACGGAAGATGTTTCCGCAATTTTTGTCCACTTTGTTTCGGTTTCGGACTTTCTGTAAACGAAGTATCCGTTGGCTTTTTCAAGAGAATTCCACGAAATTTTCGCACCGTCTTTAATTGCTTCAGCCGAAACCGAAGTAATCATACCGAAATACATTCCCTCGACGCCGTTGCCGTCGTAAACGCTTTCGGAGTCGCCCTTGAGAGCGCTTACGGTATATTTGTATCTTGTGCCGTCAACAAATGCGGTGTCGACGAAATAATTGTCTGTTGTGTTCGCAACGACGCTCCACGCACTCTCGCCCGAAGCCTTGCGATAAACTTTGTAACCTTCGGCACCGCCGACTTGATTCCACTCAACACGGATTCCGTCTTTTACGCTTGAAGCCGAAACGTTTTCGGGCGAAGCGATAAATGTGATTGAAACATCTTCACCGCCACCTAAACCTGTTTCGTTTGCGGCGTAAACGGAATATGTATAATCAACTCCGCTTTCGGCGGTCAAATCGGTATATTCGGTTGAAGTCACCGTTGCACATTCTATCCAAACGGATTCGCTCGAAACTTTGCGGTAAACGGAATAACCCGTTGCACCGTTCACACCGCTCCATGAAAGGTATACGCCGTTGGCTTTGTTTTCAACCGTTTTGATATCAACATCCGAGATTCTCGTGATTGTTGCTATCTCTTTTTTTACGCTTGCCATATCGGAGGCTACCGCTTGTATTCTGTAAGTATATACACGTTCGCCTTCAACCGCTTCGTCAAGATAATAAGTATCTTCGCCTGCGTTGATTTCGGCTATAACGCTGTATTCACCGCCACCGACCTTCTTTTCGATGACATATTTTTCGGCACCGCCGACTTCATCGAAAGAAATATCTATACCGCTAAATGTGTTTGTAACGGAAGTTTCGGGAACGGAAATGTATTTTGCACTTGCGGGTTCACACGAAAGCCCCGCGGAATATTTGCCGTTTATTGCTCTTACTCTGTAATTGTATGTAACACCGCTTAAAACGGAAGCGTCTGTATATTCGTTTGTTTTAACGGTGTTAACAAGTTGCCAATTTGAGGATGTTGCGGTTTTTCTGTAAACCTCGTAACTTTCGGCACCGACAAGGGAACTCCATGTAATTTTAATGCCGGTTTCCGTTGCAACGGCATCAATTGAGCCGATAGAACCGAAATTCATTCCGGCAACACCGGTTTCGTCATATTCGGTTGAACCGTCGCCGTTCGAAGCGGACACGGTATAGAAATATTCGGTACCTTTAACGATATCGGTATCGGTATATTCCGAAACCGCACCTGTATTTGAGCAAACGGTCGACCATGCTGTTTCATCAGCCGTTTTGCGGTAAACGGTGTAATAATCGGCGCCGATAACATCGGACCAAACGACTTTAATGCCGTCGGAAACGGAATTTACTTCCTTAACTTCGGGCTTCGAAAGAGGAAGGAAAGAATGGAAACATACAAACTGCAATCCGTCCGATTTCTTGATTTCGTTATCGTCGTTACCGTCATCTGTGGCAAATTCAGTGCAATTGAATTCTACTCCCGTAATACGTCTTTGATTACCGATCGCACGGAATTTTACAGTAAAGAAGTCCTTGTATTCACTGCCTAACGTGTAGCCGTTGGCATTCAAATATGCTATTGCATAAGCACCCGTTTCACCGAAAACGGGACCTGTTTCATACACACCGGCAATGCTTTCGACGAAATTGCCGTCGGCATCGTAAGACCCCGCCGCATGTGCCTCAACGACCTCCAAAACCAAAGGATCATAAGAAACCCAAACAACGGCACCCGTAACTTTGGTAAGGTTGGGGGCAAGTTGAACTGTGTAAGTTATCTCGTCGTTTTTGAAATCACTGCTTAAAACTTTAAATGTGGCTTTGGCATCGGCAACGGCATAAACCTGACCCGCCGTAGCGGTAAAAACAGATATGCACATTACTACGCAAAGCATCAATGATAAAAATCTTTTCAATTTTATACCTCCCGATTACAACGACCCGTTATCTTTTGATTTTAAGTCCGGTCGTGTTGTAATAACTTAACACATTGTTATATTTTGCTCTTACCGTGTAGGTGTAATAAACACCTTTTTTGACGTTTTTATCGGTAAACGTTGTCGAATTAACCGTTCCGATGTACTGCCAGCCACCGTTACCCGTTTTGCGGTATACCTGATAGGTACCGGCGCCGTATACGGAGTTCCATTTTACGTTTATACCGTTCGACAAATTACTTACTTTTGTAAGTTTCGGAACTGCGAGATATTTAACGTAAAGACCCGCCGTATCGAAACCGCTTATGATCTTGTTGTTAACCGCAATTACGGTGTAATTGTAATTGTAGCCACTCTTTGCGGTTTTGTCGGTGAAATACGCATTTTTGGTGGTTGCTATGCAAGTCCATTTTGTTTGAGTTGTAAACTTGCGGTAAACCCTGTAATTTGTGGCACCGCCGACCGCATTCCATTTGATATAAACACCGTATGCGGAGTTTGAAGCACCCGTGAGTTTCGGTGTTTGCAGGTAATTGAAGTATTTTCCGACATAAGCACTGCTGCCGTTTGAACCGAAGGCTCTTACGGTATAGGAAATACCCTTGCCCGATACGGCGGTGCTGTCGATGTAACTGCGAACGTCACCGCTGACGACCGCAATTTGAGAATACGCTGCGACACCGTAATATTTGCGGTAAATTCTGTAACTTGTCGCACCGCTCACGGCGTTCCAAGTGATGTTCACACCGCCTTTTACGGAAGCGACTTTAACCGTGGGAGCGTCATAGTAACAAACCGTGGCATAACGGCAAACCGCACTTGAACCGTTTGACGTGAACACCCTTACGGTGTATTCATAGTTTTTACCGCTTGTAAGATTTGATGCCGCATCAACGCAGGAAACGGAACTTGAAGGAACGGTCGCAACAGTCACCCAAGCGGTTCTTGTGCCGTTGGCGTTTATTATTCTTCTGTAAACCCTGTAACTTGTTGCACCGCTTACCGCACTCCACGTGAGTTTAACACCCGTGCTTTGGTTCGTTGCGGTCATTTTGTCGGGCGATTTAACGTAAACACCCGATATCGCACCGGGATAAGCGGAATCGTCACCCGAAGCATTGTAAGAGCGAACGGAATATCTCGAAACGGTGTTTGCAACAGCACTTGCGTCATCGAAATAAGTCTGCGAAGCGGGAACGTTTCCGTCAAGAAGAATCGACTTTCCGTTCTCTATTTTATAAACCTTATAGCCCGTGGCACCGACTGTGGGTTCCCAAGTGACCCTCAAACCTTTTTCAAGCGAATAAACGCTTGTGAGGTTTGTTTTGTCGAGCGTGGAGGTCGAATGTGTGTAGAACAACTGCGGAGACGTTTCGTTTTTGTAGATGTGTTTATCTTCATCCGAACTGTTAAATTCAACACAGTAAAATTTAACGGCGGTTTTGGGGCGTGTGGATGAAATAACTTTGAAATCGAATGTTATAAACGCCTTATCCGACGAGCCCGTTCTGTAGGTGTTGGTTGTTACATATCCGACGGAACATGTATCTTCGCTTCCCACCACGGGGCCGGTAACATACTCGCCCGGAACGGTATTAACTTTATCACCGTAACTGTCCGTGTATGTGTATGCACCGTTTTCGGGAAAGATCATTCCCTCGCTGTCGGATATCATAACGGGTTTGAGAACCGCGGGATCATATTGCATTTTAAGAATGACACCTTCTAAAGTGATTCCTTTTCGAAGGTAAACCGTGTAAGTGATTACGCCGTTTTCAAATCCGTTTGATTTAACATACAACATATTGTTGGCGTCCGGAACATCTGCGGCGACACCGCAAACCGAAAACACCGAAAACAGCATTACCAAGCACAGTAAAAGTGAAATGCTTTTTTTCATAAAAAATTTCGTCCTTTCAATTAAGCATTGATTCAGCATTAAATTAAACCCGCAATCGGACAAAAGCCCGATCACGTCAACCGTGTACATAATAAATATAACACAAAAAGCCGTTTCGTGTCAACGAAAACGGCTTAAATCTAAATGTAAAATTAACCAAAAAACATCTTGCTTTTTTATACACTAAAAATAAAAAAGATTAACAAATTTTAAACGGCAAACCTATGACGCACACTGAACAAAACATCTTCGTCGCCACGCTTTAATTCTTTCATCGAAACACCCACGGCACTGCGAACCGTTCCGCCCGAAAGAGCGACTTGCACACGCAACACATCGGTGGCTTTCCGAACATTTCTGCCGTCGCCGAAAACGATGCAGTCGATGTCTTTATAACGCATTTCGTGTTTTTTTATGAACGCCGAAAGTTCCGACGGTATTTCGCCGAAAAACTCATCGCAGGCAAAAATGATTTTATCGAATGCATCAAAATCAATGTCATAATTTGCCGAAGCGGTGAATTTTTGCGATTTACTCGAACCGAAACGGCTGAAAAAAGATTTTTTCGAGAAAACTCCGATTTCAAGTGCAACCGTATTTTTGGCTTTTCGAACACTTTCTTTACAGAGGGCGTTAACGGTATCATCTTCGGAGCAATAGACGAACAATGTTTTCAAGACGTGCACCCCATTTCATAAAAAATCAATATCTTGTTAGTATTTTATGCGGTTGTGTCTAAATATAGTATACACTATGCGAATTAAAATGTCACGCTTTTTCCGTAATTGTTTACAAAATATCCGATTTTTCACGGTATTTTTTCACGGTATCGGTTTAAATGCTCGGCGGACAGGCAAAAACGGGCAACAGCCGGAAATATATTTTTTTTACTGTTGCACTGTAAATTTTTTTGTGATACTATTTGTTTATAAAATTTTCCCACAATTTCCGAAAAGAAGGTATTGAAATGAAACCGTTTCGCACATTCGTTCAACAAAACGCAATAAAATTCTGGCTGAAGGCGGAAAAACCCGTCTACGCTTTAACAAAAGGCAAACTCGCACAAAATCTTTTCCTTTCCGCTCTCGACATTCCAAGTGTCGGAACAAATGTTAAAATCGTAAGCGAAAACGAAACATCGTCGTTCATCGCAAAATTCAACGGCGACGGCACTTACGACAAAAGCGACTTTAAAATTTTGACGTTCACCGACCTGCATTTAGACGAAGATTACCCCACGAATAACAAAACCCTGCAACTTATGATCGACAACATCCGTGATGTAAAACCCGACCTCGTTATCTTCACGGGTGACTGTATTCTTTCAAAATATCAGCAAATAGATGCCATTCAGTTCGGTCAGTTGATGGAAAAAATCGGTGTTTATTGGGCGTATGTTTTCGGCAACCACGAGGCACGTGCCGAAAAAGAATATTTCAAATATCTCATTTTCAAAAGTCTTACCGATTTTCCGCACTGCCTTTCGAAATTCGGCGACCCGAATCTTTTCGGTTACGGCAATTTCGTTATAAATATTATGGACTCCGAATCAACTCTCAGGCAAAGCCTTGTCCTTTTCGATTCGGGAAGAAGTATGTGCGAACCGCACATAACCCGTGACGGTGTCCCCGCCGAAATAAACAGCGGATACGACTACATAAAGCCCACCCAAATCCAATGGTACAAAAACGAAATCACATCACTCAAAAAGAAATATTCAAAAGTACCGTCGATGCTTTATATGCACATCCCCATCCCCGAATACCGTGAAGTTTTCGAAGCCGAAAACAATCCCGATGAATCGTATACCCCCACAGGGAAAGCCGATCTCCTCTACGGCGTACAATATGAAAGCATCGGTGCATCGCCTTACAACAGCGGTCTTTTCGATGTTATGCTTGAAATGGGCGCACAAGCTGTTTTCGCGGGGCACGACCACGTTAACGATTGGGCGGCAAAATATAAGGGTATATATTTAGTCTACAGTCAGTGCGGAGGTTATAACTGCTACGGTATGGGCGATTACCACGGCATTCATTGGGATGAAAAAGATTGGCTTCAAGGCGCAACCCTCACAACGGTAAAACCCGACGGCGGAATTACCCTTGAACAAAAAAAGAACGGCAGATTTATAAAATAACCCCGTTTTTTCAATTCACAAATTGTTCACCGTTTATTTTTAATTGTTCACAAGTTTTTCATACGGAATTTAATAATATGCTTTATAGTGTAATCAACAGAACGGGATATAAAAAACTCGTTCTTGTTGATTGCACATTTTCATTCCTATCTCCTTATTTCCATATTTACCCCTATGAAAGATGCATCTGCGAAAGCAGGTGCGTTTTTCGTTGTGCGAAAAAATCATTTCAGCCTATGATTTTCAGGTAAAAACGGCCGTAATGTTCCCGAAAAAGCCTTGTTTCAATTTTTTTTGGTTTAAAACACCAAAAATAGCAATAAATTGTTTACAAAATTGTTCTTTATGTGATATACTTAATATTGTCTGAATCAAATCTTTTTTGAAAGGATTGTTTTTATGAAAAAATCAAAAAAATTGCTCGCTTTACTGCTCTCGGCGGTAATGCTTGTAACAAGTTTTTCGGTTGTGGCGTCAGCGGTCGCAGTCACACCCGATGACGATGTACCTTCGATTTTAATTCCCGGTCTTTTCCAAAGTGAAACAAAATATTACGAAAACGGTAAAGTCGCCGTCAATATGAAGGGCGAACCCTACTCGGCACCGTTTTTTATGGACACTACCGAGGAAATCGTCGGTGCCGCTTTGACCGAAGCGCTCGTACCCATCTGTTCGCTTCTTATAAACCAAGAAGATAAAGAAAACCAAGCCGCACACGCCGTTGCAGATGTTTTGGGCGATGCGCTTATGTCCAAACAGAAATGCGACGAAAACGGTCAGTTCATCAACGATATCCGTGCAACAAAATACAACGCAAGTTTCGATAAACTTTCGGAATACGATCAGAAAACGATTCTCGATCACTTCCCCATGCAGTATTATATCGACAACGCCGGCGGAGATATGCTTTATGTTTTCTCTTACGCTTCGCTCGACAATATGATTTCAACAGTCAAAGAACTGTACGATTTCATTCAGTTTGTCAAAAAAGATTCCGGCTACGACAAAGTTAACCTTGTCCCCGTAAGCCAAGGCGGTTCAATCGCCGTAGGTCTTTTGCAGTATTATGCCGATTTGAATGTCTGCATTGCCGAAGATGTCAACAGAATCGTTTATGTTGTCCCCGCATACGATGGCTCGATACTTGTCGGCGAAATTTTCGAAAACGGTCTTCTTGACGAAGATTACGAACTTTACCGTGATATGTTCCCCGCACTTCTCGGTGAAAACGATATCGTAAGTTACCTTGTCAATATAGTTTTACGCTTGATGCCCAATGCCGACGTCAACAATATTCTCGATATTGCCGTTGATACATTGATAAACGATTATATGCGTTATTCGACACTGCTTTGGGGTCTTTGCCCGAAGGCAAACTATCCCGGAAGCCGTGAAAAATACCTCACGGACGACTCAACCGTCGAAATCGTTAAACAGACCGACTGGTTCTATAACGCACAACTCAATGCCGACAGCAACAACCTCCATGCGGTTGAACACGGCGTTAAAATATTCGATATTGTCGATTACAACTATCCTCTTTATCACATTGTCGATTCGTGGGACGATGTAAACGCCGACGGAATCATTCAACTCGAATCAACTTCAATGGGTGCATACAGCGTAGGCGTTGATGTTGAACTTCCAGCGGATTACGTTCCCGCAGTCAACAACTGCACCGACCCCGAACATCATGACCACAGCGATCCTCACAACTTAGTTGATGCGAGAACAGGTCTTTTCCCCGAAACAACATTCTATTTCTACGGTCAAAACCACGAGCATTCGGCATCAAACGATGTTTTGATGAAACTTGCTTCAACGCTTCTTTTCGACGAAAGTTTCACAAGCGTTTATACTTATCCCGACAAATTCCCTCAGTTCAACACAGGCAGAAATACCAAAAAGTTCTCAAGAACTCTTGAGGAAATGCGTAAATACGACACAAGCAAACTTCCCGACGATGAGAGACGTGAACTTGAAGAAGCAATCGTTCAAGCCGATGCCGTTCTCGACAGCACCGTTGTTGACCTCAACGAATTGGCCGCTGCCGAAACAAGGCTTTACAATATCCGTGACAGAATAAACCAACTTGAGGCGGAAGCCAACAAAGACCCGAACGCCCCCACGGAAAACAAAGAAAACACCGCTTATCTTGATTTCAGTTATCTTTTCACCGATTTGTTCAAGATTCTCAGCGACATTCTTTACCGTTTCTTCGGCGGTGCCGGTTTCGGTGATATGTAACTCAAAAACACAAATCAAAAGCGAGGCTCAATGTGTGGGCCTCGCTTTTTTGTGTCATATTTTGTTTTTGGATACTGTTTTTGTTATCAAATGCTATTTTTGAAGTATCATATTCATAAGTCCGGGGTTATCCGTAATAAGCCCGTCAACGCCCCATTTAAGCAGACGCCGTGCGGTCGACTCTTTGTTTACAGTCCACGGATTCACCTGTATACCCGCTTTGTGTGCCCTCTCAACGTAATTTTTCGAAACACACATAAAGAACGGATGAAGTGCATCTGCACCTATCTCTTTTGCGAAAGTTACGGGATGAGTGCATATTTTTATGCCGAGAAGTTTATCGGGGCTGTAAAGAAGACCGGTTTTGCAGTTTTTGTCAATCTTTTTGCAAACAACAAGAATCGAGGGGTCAAAACTCGATATAAGAAGTTTATCAAAAAGCCCGTGTTCTTTAACGGCGTCGATTGTTTTTTGTGCAAGTTCCGTTCCCGCCTCGCCGACACGTTCGCTTTTGAGTTCAATATCAAGGACTTTCATTTTATCGCCCATTTGTGTGCTGAGCGACAAAAACTCGTCGAGGGTGGGTATCTTTGTGCCTTCAAACTCGGCACCCTTGTATTTTCCGAAATCGTATGTGCGAAGTTCTTCCAATGTCATATCTTTAATGGCGCCGTTGCCGTCGGAAGTTTCATCGATAGTGAAATTATGGCACACCACCGGAATGCCGTCTTTTGTAAGATGTATATCCGTTTCGAAGCCGTCGCAACCGATTTCCATGGATTTTTGAAAAGCGACAATGGTGTTTTGAGGTGCGACAAGGTTTGCCCCCCTGTGAGAAATAACATTACATTCAGCCATAAAACCGCCTACTTCCTTTTCTTAAATTTCATTAAAAGACCTAAACCGACACCGAGTGCCGTCGCACCCGAAACGGCTCCGACAATAAGTTGTGTCTTCTTTTTGACCATATCGTCGGCATCCCATATATAGCAGAGGTCATTCCACAACGATTTACCCAAAATATCGTCATATGTGAGGAAAAACGTCTCATACTCCCCTGTCTTTTCATCGATGTCAAAAACTCTTACACCACGATGCCTGTTTCCGTAGCAACGGAAAGAAGTGCACGACGTTTGAATGAAGTCGATTCCGTCGACGTTACCCGTAAAACAGTTGCGGTGGTCGTGACCGAACACAACCGCTTTAACATCTCCGCATTCTTTAATGGCATCCATTTGACCGTTTTTTTCGCTCACGGTCGAAACATATTCGCCCAAAATACCGCCGACTTCGGGTTTAAGTTTAAAATATTTGTTGTCGGGCCCTTCAACCGCACCGTCGTCATCGGCTTCGCATTCTTCTATCAATTCAAGCGTTTCAATCATCGGAATATGCTGGAACATAAGTGAGGGAACAGGCTTTCCGCCGTTCTGCTTTTTAAGTTCGGCACTTGTTTTTTTATACCACTCAATTGCTTCGGGCTTAACGAATTCATAGCACTTATCACGTTCTTTGTCGTAACGTGCCGAATCAAGCATCCAAATATTGAATTTTATATCTTCGCCGTTTTCGGAATAAATCGGGATGTTGTATGTGTCACAATCTCCGCTTTCGGTTCCGTCAAGACCGATGTTGCAACTGTATGCCCTGTAAAACTCCGCCTGTTCGTCTTTGGTAAGGCGGTTGCGGTCATCATGATTGCCGTAAATGATAGCAAAAGGTATTTTTCGGCTTTCAATGGGCGAAACGAGTTTATCAATGGCAATTTTCATCGCATTTGCTTCGCTCTTTTTATCTTTAACAAAAAGAGGAGTCAACAGTCTTGCATCGTCAAGATGATTACCCAAAATATTGTCACCCGTAAGCACAATAAGATCCGGCGACAAAGTGTCATACGCTTTGTTGAGCATACGCATCATCGTGTGCCTGACATACTGTAAATCCTGCGGGTCACTCACCTGCAATATTCTGAATTTGCCGTTTTTAAATTTTAATTGCATAAACAATCTCCTATGACAAGGCGGGAATCAGCGATTTTGCCACACCGAAATATACAAGCAACGACACCGCATCGACTATTGTCGTAATAAACGGGCTCGCCATAACAGCGGGGTCGAGTTTTAAAACTTTCGCCACTATGGGAAGAACACAACCTATTACTTTTGCGCAAATGACAGTCGTGCAAAGCGTGAGCGACACAACAAGCGCCACAAGTGAATCGACACCCTCGGTGTGAAGCACCATACCGTCAAGCAACACTATTTTAACAAAACAGGCAACCGCAAGAAAAGCACCGCACAAAACGGATACGCGTATTTCTTTCCACATAACTTTTAAGATGTCTTTCGGCTCAACCTCGCCCAAAGAAAGCCCACGTATAACGGTAACCGATGCCTGACTGCCGGAGTTACCGCCCGTGCCCATCAGCATAGGTATATATGCGGTAAGTATAACCAATTTTGAAAGCGCATCTTCAAACGATGAAATTATCATTCCCGTAAATGTTGCGGAAAGCATCAAAAGTAAAAGCCACGGAATACGCACTTTCCACAAATTCCACACAGATGTTTTCAAATACGGTTTATCGGTCGGTGCGATAGCGGCCATTTTTTGGAAATCTTCTTCGGCTTCTTCCTGAATGACGTCGATAGCATCGTCAACGGTTACGATACCCACCATGCACTGCTCGTTGTCAAGCACGGGGATCGTGAGAACATCGTATTTATTAAATAAACGTGCAACTTCCTCTTTATCGGTCAAAGTCGTTACGGTTATGGGGTTTTCCTCCATAACGTCGTTAACGAGTTCGTGGTCGTCACAAGTTAAAAGATCCAACGCACTGACAGTTCCGAGAAGTTTATGTTTTTCAACAACATAGCAGGTGTTGACGGTTTCGGAATGTATCCCGCGGGATTTGATTTTTTTCAGCGCATCGCCTATTGTCATATCCGGATTAAGGCTGATATATTCAAGTGTCATAATACTGCCCGCACTGTCATCCGGATAGTTAAGTACGACGTTTATGGCATTTCGTTTGTCACCCGCGGCGGCAAGCATTCGCTCAACAACATTTGCGGGCATTTCTTCAATAATGTCAACGGTATCATCAATGAACATATCGTCCATAATGGTTTTAAGTTCTTTATCCGTGAACGCCTCAACCAAGACCTGTTCTTCTTCGGGTTCAAGATAAGTGAAAACCAATGCGGCGCTTTCTTTCGGAATAAGTCTGAAAAGCAATACCAACTGCTTTTCCTCAAATTCCGGAAGCAAAGCCGCTATATCAACCGAATTCATTGTGTCTAATATGCTTTTAATTGCTTTATACTGTTTTTCTTCCAACAGTCTTTCAAAAACTTCTTTTGTCATTATCCGTTCCTCCTTTGTTTGGCGGCGCAAAATAAAAATGCACCGATTCTCGCAGAATCAGGTAACGGGGAAATGCAAATAAAAACCGTGTGTTATACAATACAAATAACCGGTATCTGTATCATTGTGCGACAGCACTGTAATTACAGGCTCGACGCACCGCTGTTTTCATATAAATGCCACTTCGCCCATGTCCGCTACTGCCTGAATCCATTATGCCGTCACACTCCTTTTTTTGAATTTTTTATAACTGTATCGTCTATACTTTAATATAAACCAACCGACGCTCTTTGTCAAGAAAAGTGCGTCAATAAAACAGCAAAAATCTCAAAACAGCCTCAAAAAAATATAAGAGCGGAGCCCGTAAGGACTCCGCCCGAATACATTTCAAATTTAGCTGATAATTGAACCTAAAAGAGCCATAACCCACTCGAAGAACGCAAGCAAGCCTGTGTACTGAGATGTTCTTCTGTGACCGCAAACTTGACAGATGTTGTCTTTTGAGGTTGCGTCGGCACCGAGTGTTGTGTGAGCGCCTTTTTCAGCCTTACCGTCACAATCGGCACAATCACGCCAATGATCAGTACCGCTGTATTTGTAATTACCTATCGGATTATGATCGACAATAAGGAGCGCCTCGTTCGAATAAACATAATCGCCTACGGAGTTCGCAGCGAAATATCTTATTGATGCACCGTCGTCAAAGCGGTCAAGCGGTTCGCCGTCGTAGGGAATCCAATCGCCGCCGACAATTTTAATTTCCCAACCTTGAGAATACACATTGCCTGAAACTTCGGGAGCATCGATATCGATAACTTTACCGGGGCAAATGCGAACCTTAACGGGAAGTTCGCCGTCGAGGATAGGAGCTGCCGCGGCAGATGCGAAGCAGGAGAACACGCCGAAAATAAGGCATACGCTCATTATTAAAGATAAAACTCTTTTTGTCATATCTAAAGCATCCTTTCAATACTACATTTTTTTATATATTACCATTTTTGCATAAAAAATGCAAGTGTTTTAAGCAAAAAGCACAAATTTTATTTCCGTGCGGATTCTCGCCTTTTTGTTTTTATGTTTTTCAATGATTTAAGCCACAATAATTTAAGCCTCAGTGTGCTAATTTAAGCCACAGTGTGCTAATTTAAGTCACAGTGTGCTAATTTAAGTCACAGTGTGCGTGGATTTCTCGACTTACGAACCCCAAAACGTACA
>CAYPAB010000046.1:0-14204 GCA_964408605.1 uncultured Eubacteriales bacterium | reverse complement strand
TAAATCTACGTTCTTCATCAAAATACCCGAAAATCCCTTAATTGTAAATTTGCGAATAACTTGATTTAGTCTGCTGGCTGTATGTTCATACAGCGTTCATTTTGAATATGCACTGTTTTTGCTGAAATCCGAAGGATAGTGTATTATATAATTTCCCCCAAAAAGGAGGTATGCGGTTTGCCTATTAAAGTGCCGAACGAGTTACCGGCTGTTAAAACTCTTGCGGAAGAAAATATATTTGTAATGACAGACAACAGGGCGCTTACTCAAGATATTCGTCCGCTTAAAATCTTGGTTTTGAACCTCATGCCGAAAAAGACCGAAACGGAGACGCAGTTGTCAAGACTTTTGGGTAACACTCCGTTGCAGGTCGAACTCGAACTCATACACACGAAGTCGCACATTCCGAAGCACACGCCGAAAGAATATTTGCTTGCGTTTTACAAAACATTTGACGATGTCAAGCACAAAAAATTCGACGGGCTTATAATAACGGGTGCGCCTGTTGAGAAAATGGAATTCGAAGAAGTTACTTATTGGGAAGAACTTTGCGAAATAATGGAATGGAGCAAAACGAACGTCACAAGCACTTTCCACATTTGTTGGGGGGCTCAGGCGGGGCTTTATTATCATTACGGAATCAAAAAGCACAGTTTACCCGAAAAACTTTCCGGTGTTTACACTCACACGGCGGATTATAAAAAATCCATTCTTTTGCGTGGGTTTGACGACTGTTTCCCTGTTCCGCATTCTCGCTACACAACCGTTAAGCGTGAAGATATCGAAAAAGTACCCGAACTTAAAATTCTCGCATCGTCTAAAGAGGCGGGTGTTTACATTGTATCTACGGAAAACGGCAAACAGATTTTCGTAACCGGTCATTCCGAATACGATACCGATACTTTGAAAAACGAATATCTTCGGGATAAAGACGGCGGTCTTGACATAAAAATGCCGAAAAACTATTTTCCCGACAACGATATCACGAAGGCGCCGTGCAACACGTGGCGTTCTCACGCTAATCTTTTATATTCCAACTGGCTCAACTATTTTGTCTATCAAACTACGCCGTATGATATTGAAAACATAAAATAAACAGCACAAGGGAATGTAAAAAACGCAGACCGCATAAAACGAGAAGGTGACGGAAGCCGAACCCGATACGGTTTTGAAAAACCATTCTCCGCAATTACATCGTCAAAAAGCCTCGCAATACGTCAGTATTACGAGGCTTTTTTTCTTGTTCTTGCAAAAATCGAATTTTAGGCGTGTTGTGTCAATTCTGCATCTTTTTTCTATCCCCTTACAAAAAGGCTGTAAAAAAATTGCATTTTTTACAGCCTCTTTATATTTTATGCACAAACACAAAAGGCTCCTCAAGGGCTTTCGCCACCTTTAATGCACCGCAATATTACGGTAATGTGCTTGTTTTCACATTACCATACTATGCTTGGCTGAGGTTTTCGTTACGGTTTAAAGGTGTTTTAAAATTTCAGTGATGATATCGGAAAACGCCGTTACATCCGTTCGCAAAGATGCTCTGTAATCCTGTGTGCCGACGTCATCGGCGGTGTCGGAAATTTTACGTACACTGACAAACGGAACATCAAAAAACGAACAAACCGAAGCAAGCGCACCGCTTTCCATATCGAATGCGTTAATTCCGAAAAGTTTTTTGAAGTTGTCTTTTTTTTCTTTATCCGCAAGGAAAAGGTCACCTGTTCCGAGTTTGCCGTGAGTGAAGCCGTCTATACCGCAACATGCGGTGTGCAAAAAGTTATCGCAACCGTAAATATATTCGTCTTGATACGGTTTTTGACCGGGAAGTTTGCCGAGAACGGTGAAATCGAAATCACATTCAACGCAGGAATCGGAAACGATAATATCGCCTTTATGCACTCCGGAAACGCCACCGCTCCAACCTGTGTTTATCACGCCGTCGTATGTGCCGGTGCTTAAAGCGACGGCCGCACCCGTAGCGGCGTTAACCTTGCCTATTCCGAAGCAAACGACCGTGCAATCCGACCCGTTAAACGAAAAATCGAATGCGGGCATACGTTTGATTTTGTATTCTTTTTTTATATGGTCGGCAAGGTTTTCTTTGATGGGCAAAAACTCGTCGACATCGGCAATTAAGATAAGATATTTCACGCTACACCTCCGAAAAAATCAGCCGTTCAACGCTTCGCTCAGCGCTTTAGCCAACTGGTCGGGGCATGATGTACTTTTGAAACCGCAACGTATTCCCGAAAGAATGTTTATGACATCTTCGGCTTTTTTCCCTTCGGCAAGGGCGGAAATGCCTTTAAGGTTTCCGTTGCAACCGCCATCGAAACCGATGTTTTTGACAATGCCGTCTTCAAGTTCGAATGTGATGCTTCTTGCACACGTACCGCTTGTTTTGTAATTATACTTCATTTTTATTTTCCTCGCTTTTTTCGGTATTTTGCGCTTGTTTCAGTAAATCAAGCACTTCTTTTATTGTGTCCGTCGGTGATTGACCTTTTTCTTTTTTCACGGTGATATAAGGTTTGGGGCCTGTCGAAACGAGAATTCTTCCTCGCATTGCCTTAACAAGCACGGCAACTTTTGACATATCGACCTTTTCAACATAAAACAGCAAACTGTTGTTGTTTTGACCGATTTCGTAAATGCCCAAATTCGCAGCGGTATTTCTCAAAAGGGCAACTTGAATAAGCCCTTCGACCCCTGCGGGCGGATCGCCGAAACGGTCTATAAGTTCATCTAAAACATCGCTTGCGTCTTCGCCTGTTTTTATATCGGCAATTCTTTTGTAAACCGCAAGCCTTTGCGGAAGGCTTGCGATATAATCTTCGGGAATGTGTGCATCAAGCCGAATATCGACAAGACATTCCTTTGCCATTGTCGGCGGTTTTTCGCCTTTTTCTTCGCTTACCGCCTCCGACAGCAGTTTCATATACATATCATAGCCGACCGCTTCCATATGACCGTGCTGTTCGCTGCCCAACAAATTACCCGCACCGCGTATTTCAAGATCTCGCATAGCGATTTTAAATCCGGAACCGAATTCCGTATATTCCCTGATTGCGGTGAGCCTTTTTGTCGCTATTTCGGAAAGTTCTTTGTTGCGGTTAAAAGTCAAATATGCAAAACCTCGCCTTGAGGAACGACCCACACGGCCACGTATTTGGTGAAGTTGAGCAAGACCCAAGTGATTTGCGTTTTCGATGATAAGCGTATTGGCGTTCGGAACGTCAACGCCTGTTTCGATAATCGTTGTGCAAACAAGAATATCGATTTCGCCGTTGAGTAGGTCACGCCAAACATCGGAAAGTTCGTCTTCACTCATTTTGCCGTGGGCAATACCTACGTTGGCATCGGGCAACAGTTCACGAATTTTAGCGGCTGTGCGTTCGATCGTTTCGACTTTGTTGTAAAGGTAGTAAACCTGACCGCCACGCCGAAGTTCTTTTTCCATAGCCTCCGCAAGAACACCCCAATCATGCTCCAAAACATAAGTTTGAACGGGGAAACGGTCTTGCGGTGCTTCTTCTATTACAGACATATCACGTATTCCCGACATAGCCATATTCATAGTACGGGGTATCGGTGTTGCGGAAAGAGTAAGACAGTCAACGGAAGGATAAAGTTGTTTCAAACGTTCCTTTTGACCGACGCCGAAACGCTGTTCCTCATCGACTATGATAAGACCCAAATCTTTAAAAACAACGTCTTTTGAAATGAGTCGGTGCGTTCCCACGATAATATCAACAGATCCTCGTTTCAATGCTTTAATGATGCGTGTCTGTTCTTTAGCCGAGCGGAAGCGTGAAAGCATTTCCGCTTCAATCGGGAAACCGTCGAAACGACGAGTGATTGTGTTGTAGTGTTGCAGAGCGAGAATTGTTGTCGGCACAAGAATGGCACACTGTTTGCCGTCTGCAATGCACTTAAATGCCGCACGAAGCGCAACTTCCGTTTTGCCGAAACCGACATCACCGCAAAGAAGACGGTCCATCGGGTGGGGCTTTTCCATATCACGTTTTATTTCGTTTACGGAACGCAACTGGTCGTCTGTTTCGTCATATTCAAAACGGCGTTCGAAGTCGCTTTGCATATCTATATCGGGCGAAAACGAGTACCCCGGCTGTTTTAACCGTTGCGAATAAAGAGCGATAAGTTCTTTCGCCATACTTTTGACGGAAGATTTTACCCTCGCTTTTAATTTATCCCAATCTTTACTGCCCAATCGGGAAAGTTTTAAATTTTTCGAGTCGTCTGCGGGGCCTATATATTTTGATACAAGATCGAGTTGTGTTACGGGAACGTAAAGTGCATCGCCTTTGGCATAGCGTATCATTATAAAATCTTTAACAACACCCGAAACATCAAGTTTTTTTATTCCTTCAAAAATACCTATACCGTGAACGGCGTGAACAACATAATCCCCACGAGAGAGTTCTTCAAGACTTTGCACGGCATCGGCCGCTTTGTAATTGCGTTGTCGCCTTGTTCTGTGCGAAGCGACACTTTTTCCGTAAGATATTATCGTGAATTTTTCTGTCGGATATCTGAAACCGCCCGAAAGCCCGCCGTGCAAAACGGCAACCGTTTTTTGCGGAAATTCCGCAGGCAACACGGGGAAGTACATCGCCTTTATATCTTCGGTTTCGAGTGCTTCCGCAAGAGACGATGCGGCTTTTTCCGTTCCCGCCGTCACAATGCATTTTTCACCACGTGCAAGGGCAGGACGTAAATCGTCGGTGAGTGCTTCAAGCGAGCCGTTCCAAACCGGCGTTTGTTGAGCGGTGAACGCCGTAAGCGTTTTAACCGGTGTGTCAAAAGTGCCCCTCGGAAAAGTATCGACATAAAACGCCTTCATTTTTTCGTAAGTGACAAGAAGTTCGGGGAAAGTAAGAGTGTATCTGTCAAGACCTTTTGCCAAGACACCGTTTTCGAACTGCGATTTGATTTCACGGTTTAAAAGTTTTAGTATGCTTTCCGCCCTGTCTTTGACGGTACCGCTTTCGCACACAAAAAGCAAATCGTCTTTGCAATAATCAAAAAGGGAAGCGGGATTTTCGTATGCCAAAGACAAATATTTGTCTACAGAAGAAAGTTTAACGTCGGAATTTAAAAGGTCGATATCTTTATTGATGACCTCTTTTGCTTTGCGTGAGCCTTTGCCCGAAAGAGAAGCGACAAAGTTTTCGAGTTTTTGTTTAAGTACCTCATCGCTGTCGAAAACAATTTCGGTTGACGGCATAATACAGCAGTAATCCGCCGTATCGGTTCGTCGCTGAGTTGACGTGTCGAACACGGAAATCGTATCGACGTTGTCGCCCCACAGTTCAATTCTGAACGGGTCTTGTGAATCGGGAGGAAAGAAATCTATTATTCCGCCTCGGTGTGCAAACTGACCGGCTCCCTCAACGGAATCCGCACGTTTGAAGCCTGCCGATATGAGCGTGTTAATTAGTTCTTCGGACGAAATTTCGGTCGAAAGGTCGATTTTCAACGTTCTGCGTTGAAGTTCTTCGGGCGGAATTGTAAGTTGCAATGCACTTTCGACTGAACAGGCTATGACGGAATATTCTTTTTTCAAAATATTCGCAAGTGTTTTTAAGCGGATTTGTTCATACTCACGTGATTGACCTTGCGAAGTGTTGAAAGAATAATCACGTGCGGGATAAAAGAATGCCTTTTTACCCAAACCGCAAAATTCGTTGACATCGGAGGCGAATTTTCGTGCCGATGCTTCATCGGGCAAAACGACAATTGCTCTGCGAGAAAGATCCTCGCAGAGTGAATGAATAAGATGTGCCTTCGGTGCGGAGGGCAACCCCGTGATTCCCGAAGGTGCCAAGCCCGATTGGACATAGCGCAAAACATCTTTATATTCCTTACAGTTTTTCAGTAATTTTGAATAGCAGGACATAAATACCTCAACTGTTAAAGTCGGACATGGCTTTGTCAATATCGCCTTTAAGCATATATTCCAAGGCTTCGCAGGCGTTTTCCATTGCGTTGCGCATAAGGGGAATATCGCTTTTCGGGAAGTTGCCGAGAACCCAATCCGCCAAATCGTAATCGGGGTGCGGTTTTTCGCCGACTCCGAGTTTTATTCGGGGAAAGTTTTCCGAACCCAAATGAGCGATAATACTTTTAATGCCGTTATGACCTCCGGCACTGCCTTTGCGCCTTATACGGATTTTCCCCGGTTCGAGAGAAATATCATCGAATATAACGATTATGTTTTCGGGCGGTATTTTGTAGAACTTTGCGCATTCCCCGACGGCAACACCGCTGTTGTTCATCATTGTTTGCGGTTTCATAAGAAGCACTTTCTTTCCGCATATAACGGCATCACCCGTGAGAGAATGAAATTTGAGTTTTTTTACCTTTACACCCTCACGGTTTTCAAGTTCCGATATGCAAAGGAAACCGGCGTTGTGACGTGTCGTTTCGTATTTTGCCCCCGGATTGCCGAGCCCGACAACTAAAAAATCATAAGCAGAGGAACCCTCTGCTTTTTTGAATTTATTAAACATTTCCGTCTCCGAATTATTTTTGGTGTTGGCGTTTATAGGGTTTTTTGATGCTGACCCAATCTCTTTTTACAACTTGCCTGTTTCTTGCAACGGCAAGAGCGTTATCGGGAACATCTTCGGTAATTGTCGAACCTGCGGCGGTAAACGCATTTTCGCCGATCGTGACGGGTGCGACAAGGTTTGTGTTGCACCCGATGAAAGCACCGTCTTTAACGGTTGTGCGTGATTTGTTTTTGCCGTCGTAGTTAACGGTTACACAGCCACATCCGAAGTTGACGTCTTTGCCGACATCGGAGTCACCGACATAAAGCAGGTGGGGGAGTTTTGTGCCGGCGTCAACAGTCGAATTTTTAACTTCAACGAAATTGCCGATGTGAACGTTATCCGCAATAACGCAATTGGGCCTTATGTGGACAAAGGGGCCGGCGGTAACGCCGGAGCCGATTTTTGAACTGAAAGACTGCGTGTTGTTAAGTTTTGTGTTATTGCCTATTTTGGTGTCGACAATATAGGAATTGGGGCCTATGACACAGTCGTTACCGATTCTGACATTGCCCATTAAAACCGTGTTGGGCATAATAACGGTACCTTTTCCGATTTGAACCGATTTTTCGATAATAACGCCGTCGGGACACGGGATTTCAACTCCGTATTCGATAAATTCGTTGATTATCTGTATTCTTTGTGAATTGTCAACCATAATTACACTCCTCCAAATTTTTATAAAAAATCGAACCGTTCATTTTGTTTTAAAATATTTTATCACATATTATTTGATATTTCAAGAAAAGTATTGGGTTTAGATGCTCGGTTAAAAATTTATCGTGATTCGTCTTCGGCAACGTCGTTTTTTCGCTGTTTTCCGATTATTATGATAAACGCCGTAAAAACAATTGAGCCGATTATTACACCGCCTAAGTCAACGGCCAAATCCGAAAGTTGAAATGCTCTACCGGGCACGAAAAGTTGGTGTATTTCATCACTCCAGGCATACACCCAAGAAATCAGCGATGAAATAAACGGGAACGTTTTTCCTTTAAAAGAATAAATCAAGTTGCACACAAAAAAGCCGAGCCCCGCATATTCGCAAAAATGCGCACAAGTGCGAATGAAACCGTCGGAAAAATGTTTGTCCAAAAAGCGTGACAGCAGTTCGGTGAAAAAACCGCTTGTTGCGGAAGAATTTTCGGCGGTTTGCCCCGAAAGAAGAAATATCGTAAGCGCAATCCCGATAACGGCGATTACCGAAAAAGTCCTGTAAATTATACGTCTTGCGTCAGTCATTGTTTTGCACTTGCCCCCGAATAAAAGTATATGCGTTGTGTACCGTCAACCATATAAACTCCGCTGATGTTTTCGGCGGAACAGAGGTGGCTTTCGGTAAAAAACAGAGGCACGAACACGCCGTTTTCGACAATCAGTTTTTCGGCTTGCGAAAAAAGAAGTGCGTTCGATTTTGCATCGGATTTGGGCGAAAAAGCAAGTTTTTTGTCGGTGTAGTAACAAGGTGTGTCCGAGACGGCTTCAATGACACCCGAAGCGGTTCTTTTTTTCGGTATCAACGGAAGCACGGCGACATCGTATTCAGCCTCGGCGAGCACTTTTTCATATTCGTTCATATCGAAAGTTCTTAAATCGATTTCCGCTTTTTCACCGAGAAGTTCTTCCCAAGCGGAAACCACGCCTTTCAGGGAGTTCTTTAATTGTATGGGAATCATAAATTTCACGGAAACCGCATCTTTTTCGAGAGATTTCAAGACGGAGTCGAGATTTTTGACGGCATCGGAGTCTGACTTGTAAGCGAGTGACGGAGTGTCAAATGCGGAGTATTTCTCATCGCAAACATAATAAGAGTCGGGGATTATTCTGTCGGCTTTTTTGCCGGTGCCTTCGGGCAGTTCGATTTTTGAAAAATCGATCGCACTCAAAAGAATTTTGCGAAGACCCGCATTCTTGCCCGTTTCCGATTTGCAATTAAATGCGATGCCCCAAATTCCCGTTACACAACTGTATGACGGTTCGGCGTTTTCGGGCTTTTTTGTGTCGGAGGTTACAAGAATATCGCAACTGCCGTCGTTAAAGCGGGAAATCGCATTTTCGGTTTTTTCGGTGTTTAAGATGTGTACCGCTTTGTTTTTGACTTGTATATTTCCGTTATAGTCGGGGTTACGCTCTATTACGGCTTCGCTTTCGGTGACTTCGCTTATGTAATACGCACCGTTGCAAAGGGATGTTGCGGGTGTGGTGTAGCAAATGCCGTCAAGAGTTTCGCAAAACTGCCTGTCACAAGGAAAAATCGGTAAAACGGCAAGTTTATATAAAAAATCGGGGTCGATTTTTTCAAGAGTTATTTCCAATGTGTATTCATCCGAAGCCTTTAACCCCAACTCGGAATCGGCGGTGTCGGGATTATATTTCGAAGCACCTTTTAAGGTGTTCAGTTCGGTTCGACCGCTTTCAATGAATTTTTTTATACCGTAAATATAGTCGTCGGCTGTAATTTTTTTGTCAAAATCTTTTAAACCGACCGAATCGAGCGTTGTTTTTACGGAGTCCGAAACATACCAAGTCGCTTTTGGATTGAGTTTAAACGTGTAAACAAGAGCGTTTTTGTCGACGGTGTAAGCGATTGCTCCGGCCAAGTCGATATCGCCCTTTGAGTTCAAACGCAAAAGCCCTTCAAGACAGTTGGTGACGATTATGTTTTCGCCGTCACCGGAAACATTCAAAGGGTCTAAAGTTGCGATTTTGTCGGTCGTTGCTACGGAAATTTTCAAATTGTTTGCTCCTGTGCCGCAAGAACAGAGCGAAAGTATCATAGAGAAAATAAGAATAGCGCTTAATATTTTTTTCATTTATACCCTCCGATTACGGTTTGAAAGATTTGCAAACCGAATTTAAAACACAAATATCGCATTTCGGCCGTCTTGCTATACAAACGGCTCTGCCGTGAAGAACCGTTCTGTGACAAAAGTCGTTGCTTTCTTCGGGCGGAATAAGTTTTTTCAGTTCCGATTCGACTTTTGCGGGGTCTTTTGTGTTGACAAGCCCCAAAAGATTCGTAATTCTTATCACGTGAGTGTCCGCTACTACAGCGGGCTTTTTATAGACATCACCGACAATAAGGTTGGCGGTTTTTCTGCCGACACCGGGAAGTTTTGTGAGTTCTTCTATCGAATCGGGCAACACGCCGCCGAACACGTCACGCACCGCTTTTGCCATACCGACTAAATCTTTTGCTTTTGCACGGTAAAAACCGCATGAACGAATGCAGTTTTCAACATCGGTTATTTCCGCTTCGGCAAGTTCGTTTTCGGTAGGATAGCGTTCGAAAAGTGCGGGAGTTACAATATTGACACGGGCATCCGTACACTGTGCGGAAAGCCGTGTCGCAACAAGCAACTGAAACGGCGTTTCGGCGTTCAACTGACAAACCGCATCGGGATATTCGGTTTTTAAAAGTTCGGTGATTTTTAATGCCCGCTCTTTTTTTGTCATTTGAAAAATTCTCCTTAAACGAATTACATGAATTGTATAATTATATTCATTTTACCTTAAATTCTAACACCTGCCGGCATCATTTTCAATAGAAAAATTAAAACTCCGTGGGGGAATGTAAAAAAATGCAATTTCTTACATCCCATCCTTGAAAATACGCTTTGCAAAACACCCAAAACAGCAAAGGCTCCTTTCGGATTTTTCCGAAAGAAGCCTTTTGCAACTTTAATACATCATATTATATAAACTTAACCGTAAGAATCTTTTTGCCCGTGATTTCGAAATCCGCAAAGCCGTTTTCGTCAACCGAGAGGGGAGCGATGTCCTTTTCTTCAAGAGTGACGAGTTTGACTTCTTTCCACTTTTTGCCCGAATATGCGGGAAGTTCGAATTCGGCTTTTTGCCTTTCAACCGGTGACTGTGCTTTTTCTATGGGTGCGATACCGCCGTTAAGACGTATGGCGTTTTTAACGGTTTTATCCGACGGGTTGAAAAGTCTTACAATGTAACCTTCACCGTCTTCGCTTTTCTTGACAGCACTGACATTAAGATTTTCGTTTTTAAGTTCAAGGAACGAATGTGTAAGCGGATTTTTGCCGTGAGATGTGGGTGCGATTTGACCGGCTGTGAGGTAAAGATTGAATCTTTCGCTCTCCTGCCATACGTTACCTTCCTCCCAATTGCCCTTATGAGGCATAAAGGCATAGCGGAAAGTGTTTTTGCCGATACACTGTGAGCCTTTGTCCCAATCGCTGTAGTTTTGCATATCTTTTGTAACGCAAATGCGTAACGGATAAGCACGAATAAGTGAAAGGTAAACCGTGCCGTCTTCATCGTCGGCCGCTTCGTATGCTTTAAGACCGGTGTTAAGAAGTGCCACACCGTTCACACCGTCGGAAACGCTGACGAAAGAGTTCATGGGGTGTTCCGTCATGGGCGGTTCGTCGTAAAGCGAATAGTCGGGTTTTTCAATGGGCCTTGAAACAACGTCGAACTGACCTTGAGAATCCGCACATTCCGCTTTGATTCCCGTGGGGAATGCCACCTGTAAATAGTGGTCTTCGCAACGGTTGTTTACGGTTGTTTCGATTTCAACGAATTTTGCACCCTTGCGGAGTGTAACAAGGCTTTCGATATCAAGAGGAAGTTTGTGTTCGCTTCTTGATTTTTCATCGAACGCACGTTTTTCGGGAAGATCCCAACGCATGGTGATTTTGAATGTTGTTTCAAATTCGCCGTGACGCAAAAGAGAAACGTGTGCCTGTTCGCCCAAGGTTGTGAATGTTTCGTCACATTCGGGTGCGATGTGTTGCCAAGGGTTGCCGATTTCACCGCTGTCTTTGAAGTAACCGAGATTTTTGAATTCTTTGCCCGTTTCCTTGTCGGTGACGTTAAATGTTCCGTTATGGTTGAAACTGACTTTGAGGTATTCGTTTTCCATAACATTTGTGGTTTTAACAAGCGTTACGGGTGTTGTCGCACGGACATTGTAAAGGGGACGGACTTTGAAAGTTTTGTATCCCATTGCGGGAATGTCACGCACAAGTGCGGAAACAAGATACTGTTCCGTGTGCAAAACGTTCGCCGTGTCGTTCGGGTTTTGAATGATTTGAGCATTTTCTTTGTTTGAAGAAATGATTTGATATTTTACCGAAGAACCGTCTTCGTCGAGAATTTCGAAACTGTCGGCTTTCCATTCCGCGGGTATTTCAAGACGCAAATTGACCGTTTCCGTTCTTTTGAACGGTGCGGGGTTGAATACCACAACGGCGGCATCGTCACGGCTGAACGATTTAAGGTCAATGTCGCCGGCGATATCCATAAACGCACGTTCGAATACGCACATTGAAAGTTCACGTGACTGCCTGTAACGTGACATAACATCTTCGTAAACAACGTCACGTCCGCAAGCGCCTATGCTGTCGTGACCGTGGTTTTGAAGAAGGTAGTTGTATGAAAGGTCGATAAAATTCTGCGGATAAGGTGCGCCCGAAAGAGATGAGAATACAGCCATCGGTTCGGCGTAATTTATAAGACGTCTTTCGGTGTCGAAGTTTTCTTGCTTGATGTATGTTCTTGCGGAAAGAATCCAACCGCAAAGTTCGCTTACGCTGCCTTTGGTGTAGGGGTCACGCATTTCGCCTTTAAGAACGGGCGAGTTGGGATCGAAGTTGTCGATAATGCCCTGTTCCATTTCCTTGAGGGTGCTGTGGAAGACTTCGGCATCGGGAAGTGCGTCGTTAAGGTCTTTTACAAGTTGAACTTCACGTTCGTCGGGGCACGAGGAGTCGTGACCTATCGACCAAAAACGGTGGTTTGTAGACCAATCTTTATCTTGTTCGGTCATTGCTTGTTCGGCACGGGCACCGACATTTTCTTTGTGATATTCATAGAAAGGATGGGTGTACTGATAATCGAGTTTCCAATCACGGTCAATGAGTTTGAATACGCCGTTGTTGTCATTCCAAAGCATATCACGGTTGTTTTCATCGGTCTGGTTGAAGTAAACCGGCCTTTGAACAATGTACCAAATGTTGTAACGGGGGCGTTTTGCAAGACGTGATGCGAAAATGCGTGTTCCGTCGGGACTCTCCCAGTAAAATTCGGATTTAGGTGCTTTGTATTCGTTGATACCGCGGTAAAAAGATGCAAAGTGAATATCGAATCCGTCGTATATCTGGGGTAACTGTGAAATTTGACCCCAGCCGAAAGGCGAGTAGCCTGTTTTGCTGATTCCGCCCATCTCTTTGCCGATTTTGTGACCGAGAAGCAAGTTCCTTATGAGTGCTTCGCTTCCGACCGTAAATTCATCGGGAAGACAGAACCAAGGGCCTACGGCGATTCTACCCTCTTTGATGTATTTTTGAAGTTTTTCTTTCTTTTCGGGATACACTTCAAGATAATCCTGTACGGGCATTGTTTGAGAGTCCAAATGGAAATGCCTGTATTCGGGATTTTTGTCGAGAATATCAAGGAGCATATCAATCATATATCCCAACATATACTGCGTTCTGCGTGCGGAAAAACGCCATTCTCTGTCCCAATGTGTGTTGGATATAAAATGGCATTGAATCTTATCTTTGTTATCCATATTTATCACCTTAACCTTTAATAATTTTCATTATTTCTTCGAAGTTTTGACAAAAATGTGTGCAAACAGCCTTTGTGCCGCTTGATTCGATGTTGCCGCCGGCAATACCGATCGTGGTGTAGCCCGCAAGCCTTACCGAGCATGCACCCGCACCGCTGTCTTCAATGCCGATAACGTGATTTCGGTCGGCAAAAGCCTCACCCAATCCGACAATTGAAGTTTCGCTGTAAAGCCACGGATGAGGTTTCGGCGAAAGTTCGCCCAAAGTACCTACACTTCCTTTGCGAAGCGGGAAGCCGGCGGAAATAATCGCATCGTAAAAGTCTTTCGGGTCACCCATGCCGAGTGTTTTGAATGCGGAAAGAATTTCGGGCCACGCTTTTTCATAAAGTCCGGAGGTTACAAGTCCGATTTTTATGCCCATACTTTTAAGTTCGAGAAGAAAATCTTTGACACCTTCTGTCGGCGTAAACGCACCGTCTTTGCCTCTGCCCGCCATAATTTCTTCCATTTCACGGTGAGTGTGTTCAAAATAGAAATTTCTTGCTTTTTCAAGCGGTTCACCGGGGCAGTATTTGTCAATGCAATACTGAAGATGTTCCGAAACGGAGTGACCCGAAACAAAAGGAATATCCGCCTGTTCGAGTTGGAATTTCGGATTGCCCAACATACTTGCCGTTGTCATTTCGATTATCCAAATCCAAAAATCTTCGCTCCTGACCGTTGTGCCGTCAAGATCCATAAGAACCGATTTTAACGGATACTCCGTTTTTACGGGGGATACGGGATAATAAACATGATAAGCGATTGCCGATTTTACACACGCAAGTGTGTGAGTGCCGAAACTTACGAATTCAACTTTTCCGTCACCTGTCGAAACAACAAATTCAACACCGTTTTTGCCGGCGGTGAATTTGCCGTCTTCGGTGGAGGGGAGAAGATGAAAACCGCTGTCAGCCCCTACTTCGCCCAAATCGGGTATGTAAAGTGTTTTATCGAGTAGCATATAAAAAACCCTTTCAAATACATAATTGTATGTATATTAACACAAAGGTTCCGTTAAGTAAATCGTTTTTTGAAAA
>CAYPAB010000045.1:0-15572 GCA_964408605.1 uncultured Eubacteriales bacterium | reverse complement strand
TTTTCGGGAAAGAACTCACGAAATTCCGAGCAAAGTTGTGCGGCGAGGGTTTTATTGTGAGCGAGAACAAGTGTCGGTCTGTTCACATTCGCTATGATATTCGCCATGGTAAAAGTTTTGCCCGAACCCGTAACACCGAGCAAAACCTGTTCGTTCAAGCCGTTTTCTATGCCTTCGGTCAATTTACGTATAGCATCGGGTTGGTCGCCCGTGGGCTTGTAGGGAGATACCAATTTAAACTTATCCACAGTGAGTTTCCCTCCGTTTCAAAAGCAAAATTTCAAATTATTCGCAACGTTTTCTTGCGATTGAAGTAGTATACCACAAACGCAGTTAAAATAAAAGATTTTTACAAATACTTTCAAAAACTTTTTATTAAATACTTTCAAAAAAATTCCGCTTTTGCAAAGCCCGATTTTTTCGAAAAATAAATCAAGAAAATAGCCGTTTCTTCTTGATAATGATATTTGCCTTATGATATATTAAAGAAAAAACAACTTGTAGTCAGGAGAATGCTTATGCGAACACCGAAAGAACGAGTTTTGCAAGATATGTTGGAACAACTCAAAAAATACTGCGAACTCGACAGCGTTTCCGTTCCGGAATGGAAAACATACGACGGCAACTATTTAGGCTCCGGAAAATACGAATTTTTTCCCGAAACCGAAAAGACGATCCGATTGGGTGAACACTGGTTATCACGCTATGACTGTGCGAGGATATTCAAATCGCAGGTCACTCTCCCCGAAAGTTTTAAGGGCAAAAAGATTTATCTTAACCTTGATTTCGGCGGCGAAATAACGGTAAAAATCGACGGCAAAGCCGCAAACTCCGTTTCGTCAAGGGAACACAGCGGTTGGGTCGCCAGAGAAACCGTTGTTATCAATCCTCAATATTTGAAATTCGGCGAACCTATGGATATCGAACTCGAAGCCGTTGTTGACTCGGCAAGTTTTTGTGACGATGCAATGGCGGGAATTACCGAAAGAGAGTACAAACTCAAATTTGCGAATTTCGCCTGTATTGACGAAGTGTGTGAAAAATTCTATCTTGACTGCGCACTTACGTGGGATGCCTTGCCGTACATAAAAGACCCTTACATTCGTGAATCCGTCTACAAGGTGCTTGACGATTCGCTTCACATTGTCGACTTTGACTTCGACGATGCCGAAACACGCAAATCCATAGCCGTCGCCGGCGAACACTTCGACACGAAACTTGCGGAAATCAAACATTCTCCGCAGTTTGAAGTTATTATGGACGGTCACAGCCATCTTGACATCGCTTGGCTTTGGCGCATACAGGAAACCGAACGCAAGACCGCACGTACTTTTCTTAACAACCTTGCGCTTATGGACCGTTACCCCGAATTTACTTTCACGCAAAGTCAGGCAATTGTTTACGATTGGATAAAAAACAACAACCCCGACATTTACGAAAGAATTAAAGAAAAAGTCAAAAACGGTCAATGGAACATTGTCGGCAACACGTGGGTCGAATGCGACACAAACATTGCCTCCGGCGAAAGTATGATCCGTCAGTTGCTTTACGGCAGAGAGTTTTTCCTTAAAGAATTCAACGTATCATCCGATATTTATTGGCTCCCCGACTGTTTCGGATTTTCACACGCATTACCGCAAATCATCAAAAAAAGCGGTATGAAATACTTTATAACTTCAAAACTCCGCAATCAAGACACAAACCGTTTCCCGCACACGCTTTTCAAATGGGTCGGTGCAGACGGTTCCGAAATTCTCGCATTTAATCAGCGTACTCACTATGAGGGTGATTACGACCCCGCATACCTTACCGAATCCGCTGACGAATGCGACCTTAAAGGAACGGTCAAATCGTCGTTCGGTATGTTCGGCTACGGTGACGGTGGTGGCGGAAGTACATACAGAATGGTTGAAAACGCAAAACGTCTTAAAAACTTCCCCGGTCTGCCCGCATCACGAATGGGTCACCCGCAAGAGTTTTTCGAAGAAGCCGAAAAAATACGTGACGAACTGCCCTCTTACCGTGACGAACTTTATTACGAAAATCACCGTGGAACATACACAAGCCAAGGTTTCATTAAAAAAGCCAACCGCAAAAACGAATTTTTGCTGTCCAGAATTGAAATGGCGGGTGTTTTCGGCGGTGGCTACGATAAAGAAAAACTCCAAAAACTTTGGTTGCTTCTTCTTAAAAATCAATTCCACGATATTCTTCCCGGAACCTCCATTCACGAGGCGATGGAAGACTGCCGTCCCGATTTTGAAAAACTTAAAACCGAAGGCACCGAAATGTTCGACAGTGCCGTAAAAACAGCCATACCGAAAATCAAAGTTGAAAAAGACGGTGTTGTTGTTTGGAACTTCCTTTCGGGCAAAGTTACCGCACCCGTTACCGTGGAGGGTAAAAAGTCATTTAACGCCGTTTACAAGAACTTTGAAAAAGACGGCAAAGAATACACCGAATTTATCGCAACAGACGTTCCGCCGATGGGATACAAAGTATTTCCCTTTGAGCACTCCGAACAGAGCGAAAACGTCAAAATAGGAAACGGCATAATCGAAAACGAAATTCTCCGTGTCAAATATGACGAAAACGGTATACTCACATCAATTTTCGATAAGGAAAACAACCGTGAAACGCTTAACGGCGAAGGCAACCTTATAACTGTATTTATCGACAAATGCGTTCACGAAACCGCTTGGAATCTTGAACAGAACTATGAAAAGAAAAAGTGGGTTCTTCGTGATGCCGAATGCGTTGAAGTTGCGGAATCGTCACCCGTAAGAGCGGTGCTTAAAGTAAAACGCAAATTCAACAAATCGACGGTCACTCAAAACATAATTCTCTACAAAAACAGCCGTCAACTTCTTTTCGAAACGGAAGTCGATTGGCAGGAACGTGACAAACTTATGAAGGCATCGTTCGATGTTAACGTATACGATACCGAAGCGACCTTCGAAGCGGCGCACGGTGCCATAAAAAGGCCCACACACCGCAACTCGCCGTTTGATGTGGCACGTTTCGAACAATGTGCGCACAAATGGGCGGATCTTTCCGAGGGCGATTACGGTGTCAGCATTCTCAACGATTGCAAATACGGTTACGATATTCTCGACAGCCGTATGAGAATCACACTCTTACGTGCGCCGACTTGTCCCGACAGAAAAGGTGATTTGGGTATGCACATGTTCACCTACTCCTACTATCCGCATGCGGGAACTTGGCAAACCGGTGGCACGGTAGACGAGGCTTTCGCACTCAACCTGCCCCTTAAAGCATTCGGCGTAAAACAGCAAAACGGCGTTTTACCGGAATCTTACAGTTACATAAACTGCGACGGCGGTGATATTATCATCGATGCCGTAAAACAGGCTCAAGACGGCAACGGAATTATCGTCAGGGTTTATCAAAGCAGACGTGTCAGGGGCGAAAGAACGCTCACCGTCAACTTGCCGTTCACGAAAGTTTACGAATGCAACCTTATGGAAGAAAACGAAACCGAACTCGACTTTTCCGGCAATGAAATCAATTTCTCGGTCACTCCGTTTGAGGTAAAAACTTTCAGGTTGATATAATTCGAGGTGCAAAATGATTTACGGTACATCAAACCCTTATGCATCGGGAACAGCGGGGAGCGATTTATTCAGAATCCCGTCGTTATACACGCTTAAAAGCGGAAGAATAATCGCCTGTTGCGATGTAAGATACGGCAACGGAACCGATGACCCCGCAAACATCGACACCGCCGTGCGTTATTCCGACGACAACGGCAAAACATGGTCAGATGTTAAATTCATAAATCATTTTGACGATATGGAAGACAAAGACCACGATAAAGCCGTTCCGTCTTCGGCATCTTTTGTCGATTCGGCAACAGTCGAATCTCCCGACGGTATTCTTTACCACGTATGCGACGCCTGTCCCGCATATATGGGTCTTTGGAGTGCCGGCACATACGGTAAAGGCAACGGTTTTATCGACGGAAAACTCGCTCTGTGCGACAAAACCTCCGCCGACAGGCCCGAAAGCACAACGCTTAACAAAAAAACTTACCCTTATTACGTCGGAGAATTCCGAGACGGATTCGCACCGATTTTGAAATTTTCCGACGGCACGGGTTATGACGGTTACTTTGTTGACAGAGCGTACAACCTTTTTCGCAAAACAAAAAGCGGTTATTCCGAGGTTTTGATAAACCAAATGAACAAAGACGGCGGTTTAAACGGTAAAAAAATCATCGCAAACATTTTTTACGCCTACGCACCCGTTAAAATTTATCCGACATATTACCTGTGGCTCAAAAAAAGCACAGACGGTGGCAAAACTTGGTCCGACGGCGAAATTTTGAACACGCAGGTCAACTCAAAAGGTTTTACGGGGTTCGCTCCGGGCAGAGGCTTCTGCATTGAAAAAGACGGCAAAACGAGAATTCTTTTTGCCGTTTACGACAACAACGACGGCAAAGAATATGCAAGCGTTATTTATTCCGATGACGGCAATACGTGGCACCGTTCGAAAAAAGCAAGTCTTGTCGGTAAAACCGGAAAAAGTTCCGAATCGCAGTTTGTTGCGATGAACAACGGTGTTTTAAGGATGTATTCGAGAAACACTTCGGAACATATCGGTTACTCTGACTCACGGGATTTCGGCGAAACATGGGGCGAATACACAACGGATTCCGAGTTAAAATACTGCTCCAACTGTCAGTTTTCCGTCATAAATTACAGCAAAAAAACAGACGGCGAAAACGCACTTATCATATCTTACCCCTCGAAAAAAACACGTAAATCGGGCGTTGTGAAAATCGGTCTTTACGGCGATGATAACAAAGTTTCGTGGAAATACACAAAGAAGATAACCTCAAGCCTCAATCCGTTCACGTTTGTGTATTCGTGCCTTACCGAAACCGCAGACGGAAACATTTTGCTTCTTTACGAAAGTTATAAAGCGGAACTTTCGCTCAAATCTTTTTCGCTTAACGACTTAAAAACGCACGATGAAGAAAAATTGACTCCGCTTTCGAAAATCAAATCGAAAATATACAATATCACTCGAAAAAATTTATAATCCCCCTCAAAAGAGGGGCAAAAACGCATCCGAACTCGCATAGAGAATAATCCTATGCGAGTTTTGTTCCGCCTTTTTTCACAAGTATCATATCGTCACCGATAACTATAATATCTTTCCAACATATCACGATTTCCTCGCCCCTGCCGAAAAAACCGCATATTCCCCTACCGCAAAAAACGGTTATACTGACAAGGCACCCCGTACAGGTGTCAATTTCCACATCGGTAACACACCCCAAACGGCATCCGTTATCTATGTTGACCACTTCTTTTGCTCTCATATCCGTTACTGTACACCTCATTCCGCATCCCTCCTAAAAGCCGAACTCATTATGAATAAACGAACAGCGTGTCAGCGTGTTCAAGCCGTATTTGTGCCGAATACCGTCTTTTGCGTATTCAAGACGTCTTTCTTTTTCACGCTTTGCGTGGTAATCGAGGTTCAAAAACGAAATTTGTTCGCAAACGTCGTCGCTGTTCAAAAGTTTTGTGCCCGTAACCGTCAACGCTCTTATCGGCTCTTTTCCGATTTCTATGTTTTCGTTTATAAGAAACATCGTCGCACGGCGTAAGTCGAACGACAAATCCGTCGGTGACTGCAACTGAACAGAGCGGTTTACGATATGAAGATCGGTGTCTTTTATGCACACTTGAATCGCCGAACATTCCACGTTGTGTTTTCTGAGTCTTGCGGCAACCTTGTCGCACAAAAAGAACACACAAGTCCTGACATCGCTTCGGTTGACTAAATCTCTTTTGAACGTTACACCGTTGCCTATTGATTTATACGCTTCACGGTAATCGAACGGGCGCACAGCCGAATAATCCAATCCGTGAACATTTTGATACAGCACTTTGCCGTTTTCACCCAAAGTGCGTTTGAGTGTGATTTCGTCGGCTTCGGCAATGTCGCCTATGGTAAAAATCCCGACGTTCCTAAGCCTTTCGGCGGAACGGCGTCCGACCATAAACATATCACCCGCCGGCAAAGGATACAGCAACTCTTTAAAGTTGCTTTCATTTATAACAGTTGTTGCATCGGGCTTTTTATAGTCGCTTCCCATTTTTGCGAAAATTTTGTTATACGAAACGCCGACCGAAACGGTTAAACCTGTTTCGTTCTTAACCGTTTTGCGTATTTCATCCGCTATTTGCACCCCGTCACCGAAAAGATGCAATGTACCGCTGACATCAAGCCAGCATTCGTCTATGCCGAAAGGTTCGACAAGGTCGGTGTAACGGCAGTAAATATTAAATATTTTTTCCGAATATTCTTTGTAAATGTTATAGTGCGGTTTTACCGTCACGAGTTTGGGGCATTTTGACTTTGCCTGCCAAATTGCCTCGCCCGTTTTCACACCGTGTTTTGCAGCCAAAATATTTTTTGCCAAAACTATGCCGTGACGGTATTCGGGATCACCGCAAACGGCAAAAGCGTATTTATTCAGTTCGGGGTTCAGCACCCCCTCCACCGACGCAAAGAAACTGTTGCAGTCACAATGCAATATAGTGCGTGTCACACTCGTTCACTCCCCAAGAACATTTGTTCTCTTGCATTATAACAGAACATTTGTTCCTTGTAAAGTGTTTTTTGCAATAAATTTATCTTTTATCTTTTCCGAAAATCACAGCACCAAACCTAAAACAAGAAGTGTTTGAAGTCGGCTGTATATTTCCTCAAGGCACTCTGCCGGCAACGGATTTTCGCCTTTGCCGACCTCAACCGTAAACGCCGGCTTTTTAAACTCCTCGATAAACCAATCTTTGAGTCCTCCGCTTGTGGCATGGCCCTCGTTTTTCACAAGTGAATATCCGCTGACCGCCGAAAGCACGGTGGCTGAGATGTAAGATTTTTTCGGGGTATTTTTGCCGTACTCGTAATATATTTCCTCCCCTTGAGAATGAAAACTGAAAAGCATATCGAACGGAACGTTACGGCAAAGTCGTGTCACCGCTTTTGTTTCGGGTTCGCTTTCGGGGAAAAAACCTCCGAAACGCCTCGGTGCGGGTTTGTCGATTCCGTTTTTCGATTCGAAATCACGAAGGCTGTACCAATCCGCATTGAAATTGTGATTTATATCCACCCCGTGAGCATTTGCACTCCAACTACCGAAATCACCGCCACAGACTTTAAAATTTTCGTTTTTATACTCTCCGCAGGCTGAAATTCCGTTCAATGATATCTCTATTCCGTCGGGATTCAATTCGGGTATCACAACAAGACGTCTGTTTTTTAATATTTCGGCTATGCCGTAGCCGGACATTTCTCCGCCTGTTTGTTTCAAAAACAAAAGGTCTTCGCAAAACCGTAAAAGCAAAAGCGATGTAATCCACTCAAGTCCGTGTGTTCCGCCGACATACAGCGTATTTTTGTTGCCGTCACCCAACACCAAAGAATATATTTCTTTGCCCAAAAGTGATTTTCCGCACGTTGCGACTTTTAAATCCGAATAACGTTTTGCGAGTGTGTCAATATATTTTGTATAAACGCCGTATGTAAGAGGTTCGCTTTTAACTGTCTTTTCCATAAATAGTTCCTCACCTTTTTCAAATTAACATTAAAACATTAAAATATATGCTTCGGTCACCGAAATATTTACAAAACGCTGTTTTTGTGGTTTAATGTAGATATAAAACATTTTAGGAGTTGTCGTTATGATAGCGGTTTGTGTTATCGGTTTAATTGTTTTTGCATCGGCATCTTTTTTTCTTTATAAAAAAAGTAAAAGTCAAGCCGTTTTTTCAAAAACCTGTATTTTCGCTTTGCTTTCAATTGTTATTTTAAGTATCGGTCTTGAATTGACGCTTTTTAACATAAATTTTTACACGTCAAGCGGTTATTCGCCCGTGAATCTTACCGAAAACATCGGCGAATATAAAACCGAAGACGGCTGTTACACGTTCCCTTACGGTGAAAGAATCGAATTTTTCGACCTCAACACCGACATCAAGAACATAAAAATAGATTTGAACGAAAACAACAACAGCACCGTCGACCTTACCGTTTACCTTACCGACGAAGCGAACGCACGTTACTACGCCACCCCTCAACGCACCGTCTGCCCCGACGTTGAAAAAAGCGAATATATTAACATAAACACTTCGGGAAAAAGCGAAAAAATCATGCTCGTTTTTAACGGCGAAAGCGATTCCGTGAAAGTCGACTCGGTTTCAATCAACAACAAAAGGCCGTTTGAAATTTCGTTTTTCAGAATATTCGCCGTGGCGGTTGCGTTGCTGTTTATTTATGTTTTCAAGCCGTCATCACCGCTTTACAAAAAAGAACTTTTAAAAAACACGTCGTTAAAACACGACCTCACCGTTGCTGTTGTTACGGTTCAGTGCATCCTCATCATATTTGTCGGCACCATGAATCCGACATTTTTGGGAATAACGAAAACGGGGAACGGCAACGAACTTACACCGCTGGCAATGGAAAATCACAATCAGTACGATGAATTGGCGCAGGCGATTTTAAAAGGTAAAACATATATCGACAACAACGATATACCCGACTCTCTTGCGAATATGGAAAACCCTTACGACACATACAAAAGAGCATCTGTTTCCGTTGAAACAGGCGACTCTTACCGCTGGGATGTTGCGTATTTCAACGGTCACTATTACGTCTATTTCGGAATTGTGCCGTTGCTGTTGATGTATTTGCCGTTCCGTGCGCTGTTTGACGCACCTTTCCCCACGGCAATAGGCATAATCGCATTTGCGATGATTTTCACAATCGGCGTATTTAAACTGCTTGAACTTATTTGCAAAAAGCATTTCAAAACCGTTTCGGTCGGAACGTATTTACTTTTGTCAATTGCGTTTGTAAACTGTTGCGGTGCGATGTTCCTTGTGAAACGCCCCGACTTTTATTCAATCCCCATAATAACGGCAATGACTTTTGCCGTGTGGAGTTTGTATTTTTGGATTAAAGGCAAAGATGACCGCAAGCAAAATCTGTGTTTCTTCCTCGGTTCGCTTTTCAGTGCATTGACCGTTGGGTGCAGACCGCAATTTGTTCTTGTTTGTGCCGTTGCCGTTCCCGTATTTTTCGGTTACTTGTTCAAAGAAAACCGCATCACCGACAAAAAAATTATCAAAAACCTTGTTGTGTTGGCTGTTCCTTTTGTAATTGTCGCAACGGGTATAATGTACTACAACTTCATTAGGTTCGGCTCGCCTTTCGATTTCGGCTCGTCTTACAATCTCACCACAAACGATGTCACAAAACGTGGTTTCGATATGGGAAGAACGGGTCTCGGAATATTCACCTATCTTTTTCAAACGCCTAAAATCACGGCGGTTTTTCCGTATCTTAAAGCGACGGAAATCGAAACACGGTATATGGGCAGAACAATTTACGAATCGTGCTTCGGCGGTCTTATAACCTCACTCCCTGTTTTATGGTTCATTTTTGCCCTTCCGAAAGTCAAAAACACTTTAAAAGAGAAAAATCTTTTCGGTGTTGTTTTGACGCTTATTCTTATCGGCGTTTCTTTGGTTATCGCCGACACACAGGCAGGCGGTTTGCTTCAAAGGTATTACAGCGACTTCGGGTTTATCTTTTTCCTTGCAACCGCACCGGTAATATTTGCACTTTCCGAAAAAGAGTTTTTTGAAAAAAGCACCATAAATTTCGGTTCGCTTTTATTCATTTCGACAATTTTAAGCATTGTTTACACAATAGCACTTGTTTTTTCGGTTTCAGATGTTACAATAGATACACAGAATCCAACTCTTTATGCCAAGATTCTGCATCTTGTCGAATTTTGGATTTAAGTTTACTTTTTCAAAGGAATGACACCATTGACCCGTTTAAAATCAACCCGTTTCGCAAAAACCGTTTCGCTTGTGCTCGCTCTTGTTTTCACATTCGGTGCTTTCACCGGTTGCGGTAAAAAAAGCGAAGAAGAATCAACAACTCTCCCGCCTCAAACAACCGCTCCGACAACCACCGACCCGTATTTGTCCGGTAACGTAAATCCGCTCACCGGTGAACTCGGCTACAACGAAACACTGTTAAAGAACAGACCCGTTATGGTATCTGTTGAAAACCACAAAGACGCTCGTCCGCAATGGGGCATAACGGATGCCGACATCGTTTGGGAAATGGAGGCTGAGGGTGGCATAACCCGTATGCTTCTTATGTTTGCGGATGCCTCTCGCCTGCCCGAAAAAGTTGGCCCCACACGAAGTGCAAGGCACTATTTTGTTGAACTCGTTGAAGGTTTCGATGCTATTTTCGTTCACTTCGGCGGCAGTCCGCAAGCATACAGCGCAATAAAAAACCACGGCACCGACCACATCGACGGTATGTCCGACGGCAACACGTTCTCTCGTGATAACTCAAGGAACGTTTCATCGGAACACCGTGCCTACACAACGAAAGACAAAGTTATTGCCGCCATAGAAAAAAAGGAATTCAGAACCGAAGCCGAAGAAGGCTACCTCAAACCCTTTAAATTCAATTCCGTCGCAAAAAAACTTCCCGACGGAAACTGCACGGAAGCGGTAGTCGATTTTTCAAGTTACGCCACTTACACTTACACATACAACGCAGATGAAAAACTTTATTACAGTTCGCTTAACGGCTCTCCGTTCAAAGACAGCGACGGCAATCAACAGAACTTTACAAACCTCATAATCTGTTTTGTTGGCAAGTCATCTATCGGGGATTCAAAGGGCAGAATCTCGCTTGATCTTTCCGAGGGCAACGGCGTTTATGTTTCGAACGGTACATATCAAAACATCACTTGGAAAAAAGGCGACTATTCCGATATGATGAAACTTTACGATGCCGACGGCAACGAACTTTCACTCAACGCCGGCAGAAGTTATTTTGCACTTGTGTCGAGTGCAAACGAAAGTTCATGCACCATCTCCTGAAAAACTTTCAAATAAACATTGTAAATAAACTAAAAAGGCGTTGAAAAAGCACATAAAAAACAACCGGAGACTCACCTTAAACGTGAACCTCCGGTTGATTTTTTTGATATTTTGTATTTTAAATGTATTATTTTTTCAATGCCGCCACACCGTGAGAAGCGATTTTAAGCGTCAAAATGCCGTTTTCGGCATTGACTGTTTCGCCTGTCCAAATTTCCGTAAGGAGCGAGTCGGGTTCTATGCCGATCATTTTCGCATCAACGTGAATTTCGGAATCACAGTCGGAAATATTGAACACGGAAATATATTTTCCGCCGTCATAATCCGCTGTCCAAATTATTTTTTTATCATCACGGTACACCTCAGTGGCATTGCGTGATTTTTTGTTCATTTCGATTATACTTTCGTTCGTTAAAAGTTTTAATGTAAAATCGTCGTTTTCGGGCATATTTCCGCCGATCATAAGCGGTGAACGGAATATACTCCACAAAGTCAACATCGTAATTTGCTCGTTTTGGGTAAGGCGAGTCCATCTGCCTTTTGGATTCCCGTTGCATTTTTCAAGTCTTCCGACGGGCAACATATCGCAGTCGGGGTATGCGCCATCTGTAACATACGGTGCCCACGCCTTGCAAAGGTCGAACATTTCGATGATTCTGTCCCAACGATCCCAAAAATCACCGCTCACACGCCACATTTCGGCATTACGGCTTAAATGGTCATGTGCGAAAAGCGGAGCGGGCCCCGGTGAGAGGCTCAAAATCATTTTTCTGCCCGTTTTGTCAATAGCCTTTCTCAACATCTCGATTTCCGGAGCACCGAAGTACGGGTCGTGCGGTTTGAACTCGGTGTTGCCGATATCATCGCACTTAACCAAATCCACACCCCAATCGGCATAGAGTTGCATTATTGAGTCATAATATTCCTGTGCCCCCTCTTTTTTGGGGTCTACGCCGTACATATCGCAGTTCCACGAACAGAGCGAAAACGGATGCGCTATATCCCTTGCGGTCACGCCGTCGCACATAACAGGCGTGTTTGAATGAACTGCCTGCCTCGGAACGCCACGCATAATATGTATGCCGAATTTCAGCCCCATTCCGTGAATTTTGTCGGCGATCGGTTTAAATCCTTTGCCACCCGCAGACGACGGAAAACGGTTTTCCGCCGGAATAAGGCGTGAAAATTCATCCATACAAAGATCCGCAAAATTTCGGTAATAATGCCCTGTCATGTACGGTTCGTACCATTGAATATCGCACACAACATACTCCCAACCGAACTGTTTAAGATTATCACGCATATATTCGGCATTTTCCAAAAGTTGAGATTCGTTGACCGAACCGCCGAAGCAATCCCAACTGTTCCACCCCATGGGCGGATGATCTGTCATTTTAACACTCACGTTTACCACCTCTGTACACGGTATCATTACATAAAACTCAAAGAAATCCGTATTTTTAATCTATCACACAATCACGCAAAAAGCAATATGATATTGACAACCACCGCAAAAATAAAGTAAAATTAAAGTATCAAAACTCGGAGGTTATTTTTATGGCTATTTTCAAACCTTTTAAGGCGTTAAGACCTTTGCCCGAATACGCATCGAAAGTTGCGGCTCTCCCTTACGATGTCATGAACAGCGACGAAGCACGGGAAATCGCAAAAGGCAACCCTTATTCGTTTTTGCACATAGACAAAGCGGAGATCGACCTGCCTCTCGGCACGGATATTTACAGCGACGGCGTTTATAAAAAAGCCGCCGAAAATCTCAAAAAGAGCGAAGATGACGGCATTTGCAAAACAGATGCCACACCCTGTTTTTACATCTACCGCCAGATAATGAACGGCAGAGAGCAAACCGGTCTTGTCGGCTGTGCCGCCGTTGACGACTATATAAACAACCGCATCAAAAAGCACGAACTCACACGTGCCGACAAAGAGGCGGACAGAATCCGCCATGTTGACACCTGCGATGCGAACACAGGCCCCATTTTTCTTTGCTATAAAGGAAGCGAAAGCATCACAAACATCATTGAAGAATACAAAAAGAACGAACCCGTTTACGATTTTGTTACCGATGACGGCATTTCAAATACGGTATGGGTCATCGGCGACGGCGACGTTTGCACCGAACTTTCCGCTTTGCTTAAAAATGCGGGCGATTTTTACATCGCAGACGGTCACCACCGTTGTGCATCTGCCGTAAATGTTGCGAAAAAACGCCGTGAACAGAACCCGAATTTTGACGGCACGGAGGAATTCAATTATTTTCTTGCCGTTCTTTTTCCGGCGGAAAGCCTTGAAATTATGGATTACAACCGTGTTGTGAAAGACCTTAACGGCAACACGGAAGATGAATTTATCGAAAAAATATCAAACTGTTTCACGGTGGAAAAGTCCGATGCTGACGGTGCATACCGCCCCGAAGAAAAGCACACTTTCGGTATGTATCTTAACAAAACGTGGTACAAACTCACCGCAAAAGACGGCACATTCACCGAAGATGACCCCGTTGACCGCTTGGATGTTTCCGTTTTGCAAAAAAATCTTCTTACACCCGTTCTCGGCATAGGCGACCCCCGAACCGATAAACGAATAGACTTCATCGGAGGCATACGCGGTCTCGGTGAACTTGAACGGCTTGTTGACGGTGGTATGGCGGTTGCGTTTTCGATGTATCCGACAACGCTCGATGACCTTATGGCAATTGCCGATGCCGACTTAATAATGCCTCCGAAATCAACATGGTTTGAACCGAAACTGTTAAGCGGTCTGTTTATTCACAAATTAAAATAAGAGTGCATCCGAACCCGCCTCAAACGGCGATTTCCCGATGCTTAAGGTGATGTAGTTTTATGTTTATTATAGGTTGTCATTTGTCAAGTTCGGGCGGATATCTTGCCATGGGCAAAGAGGCTGTCAGAATCGGCGCAAACTGTTTTCAGTTTTTCACACGCAACCCCAGAGGCGGTACGGCAAAACCTTTGAATTTGGATGATGTTGCATCTTTTGAAGAATACCGCAAAAAGAACGGTATCGTCACAGTTCTCGCCCACGCACCCTACACCATGAACGCCTGTGCAAAAGACGGCGGTTTGCGTGAATTTGCGAAAAACACAATGGCAGACGATATTTCCCGTTTGGAACACATTGAAGGTGCTTTATACAACTTTCACCCCGGAAGCCACGTCGGGCAAGGTGAAGATGTCGGAATACAGTATATTGCCGATATGTTAAACGCTGTTTTGTACCCCGAACAAAAAACAGTAATTCTTCTTGAAACGATGGCGGGCAAAGGCAGTGAAATCGGGCGGAATTTCCGTGAGATACGCAACATAATCGACAAAGTCGAATTAAACGAAAAACTCGGTGTTTGCCTTGACACGTGCCATATTTTCGACGGCGGTTACGATATCGTCAATGACCTTGACAGCGTATTAAACGAGTTTGATGCGGTAATCGGTCTTGACCGACTTAAAGCCGTGCATCTTAACGACAGTATGAATTATTTGGGTTGCCACAAAGACCGCCACGCAAAAATCGGTGAAGGTGGCATAGGCATTGAGGCGATTACACGAATCATCAACCACCCGATTCTTAAAAACCTGCCGTTTTTCTTGGAAACGCCTAACGATATCGACGGTTATGAGCGTGAAATCGGACTTTTAAAGACACTTAGGGATTAATATTTTCGGAGGCTGTAAAAAACTTGCGTTTTTTACAGCCTCTGTTGTACCTTGTGAGTTTTCATTCCATTTGTTAACTTTTTTCTTTTTTGACAAAAACTCTTGAATATATATTTCTAATATGATAAAATAATACAAAATTCGGCACAAACAAAAAGGATGCGGTAACCAATATGGAGAAAAATCGAATTTCAAATCATACCGACAGACGTGTCAAAAGAACAAAAAAAGCGTTGCGGGATGCTCTTTTTGAACTTTTGGAAACGAAAAGCATAAATCAAATATCCGTCACAGAACTCACAATCCGAGCCGATGTTAACAGATCGACTTTTTATTTTTATTACACGGATTTAATCGATATGCTTCAACAAATTCAAAACGAAGCATATCAACTTTTCAGCGATGTTGTAAACGAAAGCACCGCTTCGGTTGACAGTATCGACGATTTCACGGAATATGCCGAATCGTTGCTGAACTTCTGTAAAGAGCATGAAACACTTTGCCGTTTTATAATCAACAACGACATCAACAACCAACTGTTTCATCAAATTCAGGTTCTTATGACAAACAACATTCCGAACACAAAAGAAAAATTCTCAAACAGCAATCCGGCAAGATACGCAACCAGTTTTATCCTCACCGCCGTAACCGGTGTTTTAATTGATTGGATGAACGAGGGAATGAAAATATCAACGCACGAACTTGCGAATTTCTTTGCGAATATTTACATAAACGGTTCGTTCAAAACAAAACAAATATATTCGGATTACGACTCACAGACAAACTGATTTTAAAAAGCAACGGGGCACTGAAAAGTGCAGACCGCATAAATTTATCCTGCATCTTGTTCCTATCACCTAAAAACAATCGGCTGTAAAAAACGCAAGTTTTTTACAGCCTTTTTTGTAAGGGAACAGAAAAA
>CAYPAB010000044.1:0-16265 GCA_964408605.1 uncultured Eubacteriales bacterium | reverse complement strand
GTTTGCTTATTTTTAACATTACTATTTCCGTACTCGTTGTGCAAATTAAAAGTGTGGGTGCGGAGGTGTGAAAATGAGAAAGAGAAAAATAGTTTTGTCGTTTATTTCGATTATTATGTGCGGGGTGTTGATGTTCACGGTTTTTACGTCTGCGTCGTTTAAGAATACGGCTGTTGCGGATGTTAAACTTTCGGGTGTGAAAGGTAAGTTGTATGAATTTGGCGAAAGCATTATCGGTGCGATATCGGAAAACGAAAAAACTACAGAAAACAATGTTTCGGAAAGGCTATTGAATCAAGATGAGGTTGTTCTCGGCGGATATCCCATAGGATTGAAACTATATGCCGACGGTGTTGTGATTGTCGGTACAGAGTCTGTTGACACGGTTAACGGTCAAGTTGACAGTGCACGTGATGCCGGACTTCTTGTCGGTGACATAATTAAAAAAGTGAACGGCAGCAAAGTAATCAATAATAACGATGTTTCAAAATACATTGAAAACAGCAACGGCGATGTTTTGAATTTTGAAGTTTTGCGTGACGGTAAAATTTTGAATGTTTCTTTCAAAAGCGCTTTTTCCGTAAGCGAAAACAGATACAAAGCCGGTATGTGGATAAGAGACAGTTCCGCAGGTATCGGCACCGTAACATTTTGTACTCACGAAGGCTATTTTGCCTCGCTCGGTCATGCGGTATGCGATATTGACACAAAAAAAGTTCTGCCTATTTCCGAAGGTGAATGTGCGAACGTAAATATAACGGGGATTGTTAAAGGCAACAGCGGTTCGGCGGGTGAACTTTGCGGATATTTGGAAAGCGACAGCATCGGTACCGTGTATAACAACGGTGATTTAGGTGTTTACGGTGAATTCTATTCGGTTCCGCAGGGGCAAACTTTTCCGATAGCCGAAAAGACGGAAGTGAAAACGGGTGACGCTGTTATTTACACAACATTGGAAAACGGTATTCTTACGGAATATAAAATAGAAATAGTAAATATTGACTTGAAATCCGATGATAATAAAAATCTGATTATTAAAATCAAGGACAATGCATTAATTGAAAAAACGGGCGGTATTATTCAAGGTATGTCCGGTTCGCCTATTGTTCAAAACGGCAAAATAGTAGGTGCCGTAACACACGTTTTTTTGAACGATGCCACAGGCGGTTACGGTATTTTTGCCGAAACCATGCTTGAAAATATCGAAAACACTCTTGCCGAAAAGGAATTAAAGAAAGCCTCTTAATATTTATTATTGTATTATATGTCGATTATTTTAACGGCCCACCGAAATGAATATAAACGGCACGAATATCGCTGTATTTTTTTCGGTGAAAAACAGATTGATACGCCGATAGACAGATTTTTTGGTGTGTTGTGTTCGATTGCCGTCATCTTGGGTCGATGGCAATTTCGACAAAGCATTCGACAAAATTCGACAAAATTCGACAAAATCAATCCGGTATTGACTTTTTAAAAAGGGGTAAATACTTTTTGTTTTGTTTAAAGTAACGATATTTGTTGAAAGCACTTGATGTACGGCGTTTGCGGTGTTATAATTTAGACACTTTTTAGGAGGTGTTACGGAATGGTTAGTAACTTATCTGTATTATTGACAGACGAAAAAGACGATGCCACTCTAAAACTTGCAACAGTTCTTCGTAATAATAAAATGGACGTAAGAATGTGTGCTAAAAACGGTGCGGAACTTTTAAAATGTTATGAGGAGTTTCATCCGGATGTTATAATTACGGATGCTTTTTTGCAACATATTGATGCTATGGGGGTAATTTCGAGACTCAATATGAAGGATCCCGCAAAAAGGCCGTTGATTATTGTGATGTCGGGTATTGATAACCCGAATTTGGAAAGAGAAATTACAAAATGCGGTGTTGATTATTATTTTTTGAAACCGATCGATCCGCAAATGATGGCGGAACGCATTATTCAAATTTCCAGTTGGAAGGGTGTCGGGATTACCGCTCATTACGAAGCGCAAGAGGACTTAACCGTTGTGATTACCGATATTTTACATCAAATCGGTGTTTCCGCTCACATTAAAGGTTATCAATATGTGAGAGAAGCGATTAAACTTACCGTCGAAAATCCCGAAATGTTAAACTCTGTTACGAAAATTCTTTATCCCACGGTTGCAAAGAATTTCAAAAGTACATCTTCACGTGTAGAACGTGCCATCCGTCATGCGATTGAGGTTGCGTGGGATAGGGGCGACGTTGAAGTGCTTAACTCATATTTCGGTTATACCATTCAAAGTCAACGTGGAAAACCGACAAATTCGGAGTTTGTTGCGATGATTTCCGATAAAATCAGATTGAAAAGACGTGTATCATAAAAAGTGAATGTAAAAAACACAGACACCATATAATAACAATGAAAAGGGGTTTTTGCGGGAGTGTTCCCGTAAGAACCCTTTACTTTTTTAATGTTTTATGCGGTCTGCACTTTTTTACACTCCCCGAAATAATTGAAAATAAATATTTAAATTTTGTTATTTGGCTATTTACAACAGTTTACATTTATTGTAAAATGAATACGAGTAAAAGTATACCGTGTTTTACGGATGAAAGGGGAAACATATATGGAGCCTGTTTATAAACGTCTGCTTCTTAAATTAAGCGGTGAAGTTCTCGCCGGAGAAGCGGGCCACGGGTTTGATTTTAATGTTATCAACGATGTTTGTTCGGCTGTGAAAAAAGTTACGGACAAAGGTGTTCAAATCGGTATCGTCGTCGGAGGCGGCAATTTTTGGCGCGGGCGTTCAAGCGGTGATATGGACAGAACAAGAGCCGACAGTATCGGAATGCTTGCTACCGTTATGAATTCTTTGGCGTTGCAACAAGGGTTTATCGATGTCGGTGTGGAAGCACGTGTTATGTCGGCTGTTCAAATACCCGGTGTTGTTGAGACATTCGTTCGTGATGAAGCCGTAAGGCATCTTGAAAAAGGCAGAGTTGTTATTTTCGCCGGTGGTACGGGCAATCCGTTCTTCTCGACGGATTCGGGTGCCGCGTTAAGAGCGGCTCAAATAAACGCCGATGTTTATTTCAAAGCAACGAACGTTGACGGCGTTTATGATAAAGACCCCAACAAATTCAGCGATGCCGTAAAATTCGACAGGATCTCTCACGATGAACTTCTTTCACGAAATCTTGCGGTTATGGATACCGCCGCTGCGGCTATCTGCCGTGAAAACAATATTCCCATACTTGTTTTCAATCTTAATGACACAGAAAATATTAACAGAGCCGTGTGCGGTGAAAACGCCGGTACGGTAGTTTCTTAACGGAGGTACTATTTATGGATTCAGTATTTGCAAAAGCAAGAGAAAAAATGGAGAAATCAATTTCTTCACTTAAATTTGAGTATAACTCAATAAGAGCGGGCAGAGCGAACGCCGCTGTTCTCGATAAAATTCAAGTTGACTATTACGGTTGCCCCACGCCTATAAATCAAATGGCGGCAATATCTGTTCCCGAAGCAAGGATTCTTGCGATTCAGCCTTGGGATGTTTCCGCACTCAGCCTTATTGAAAAGGCGATTCTCACATCGGATTTGGGCATCAATCCCTCTAACGACGGCAGGATTATACGTCTTGTTTTCCCCGCACTTACCGAAGAACGCAGAAAACAACTTTCAAAAGACGTCGCTTCTTACGCCGAAGAAACAAAAGTTGCCGTTCGTCAAATAAGACGTGATTGCATTGAAAAAATCAAAACAATGAAGAAAAATTCCGAAATCACCGAAGACGACCAAAAATACGGTGAGGAAGAAATGCAAAAAATTACCGACGAATTCATCAAAAAAATTGATGAGGTCGCCGCCGCAAAAACTAAAGAAATAATGGAAATCTGATTATGAACGAGAATATTCCCGTGTTTGATGTTTTGCCTCAACATATCGGTTTTATTATGGATGGCAACGGCAGATGGGCAAAAATGCGAGGGCTTGAACGCAGCGAAGGTCACAAAGCAGGTGCCAAAACATTCCGAAAAATAGTTGAGTATTGTGCCGATGTCGGAATAAAATATGTGACGTTTTATGCCTTTTCAACCGAAAATTGGAGTAGACCCGAAAAAGAGGTCAAAGCTCTTATGAAACTTTTCAAGGAGTATTTGCTTGAAGCGGATGAACGTGAAAAGGAAAACGATATCCGTCAATCGAGAATTCGCTTTATCGGTGAGCGTGACGGCTTGCCCAAAGACCTTTTGCGACTTATCGAAAAAGCCGAAAAGGTTTCCTCGAAATACAGTAAAATCACCGTTAATGTCGCTCTTAATTACGGCGGCAGAGCGGAGATTACCCATGCCGTTAAAACAATTGCCGAAAAAGTTAAAAGCGGTGAACTTTCCGTTGACGGCATATCCGAGCAAGTTGTCGGCGATTATCTTTATACAGCGGGTCAGCCCGACCCCGACATCATCGTAAGACCAAGCGGTGAATTTCGCTTGTCCAACTTTTTAACATGGCAGTCGGCGTATTCGGAGTTTTGGTTTTCCGATATACTTTGGCCCGATTTTACCGAAAAAGATGTCAATGAAATTCTTTTTGACTATCAAAAACGAAACCGCCGTTTCGGTGGGGTGTGATGTTTAAGATTAAAATCCGCATGCTTTTTGCGTTCGGATTTTAAGGCTTTTTATATGAACTTTTCGGGATTGTGTTTGTGTGTCGAATACATATGCCTTCCCGTTCGGGAGATTATTTTATGAAACAAAGAGTAATAACAGCAGTTTTGTTTGCAATAATATTTATAGGTGCGCTTTTACTTATCAACTCGGTGGTTTTTCCCATCTTTGTTGCGCTTCTTTCGTGCATTGCCGTGTGGGAAATCGAAAAGGCTGTCGGTCTTCAAAACAAGTTTATAGCGGTTTTGAGCCTTGCTGTATCCGCTGCGATTCCGTTCCTTTTCGCCTTCGGCATCTCCGTGCCGATTGATGTGTTCGGCACGCTTTATGTCGTATCTGTTTTGATACTTATGTTGCTCCAATATGAAAAAACACGTTTTCAAGAGGCTGTTTCCGCTATATTCGCCTCGGTTTGTGTGCCGTTTTCGTTCTCTGTAATGATAATTTTCAGAGATATCGACGAATACATCGAAGGTTACACCGAAGCCGAGGGTATTTATCTGCTTGTGTTCGCATTTTTCGCATCTTGGATGACCGATATTTTTGCATACTTTATCGGCAGTAAGTTCGGCAAACACAAACTTTGTCCCAAAATCAGTCCCAAAAAATCCGTTGAAGGTGCAATCGGCGGTGTTGTGGGCGCCTTGATTCTTAATCTTTTGTTGCTTTTTGTGTTCAAAAGATTCTTTTTCGAAAACGGCGACCGTTTCTCATACATAGCGATTGCTTTTATCAGCATAATCCTTTCCGTTGTCAGTATGTTCGGAGACCTTGCCGCATCGACAATAAAAAGGAATTTCGGCATCAAAGACTTCGGAAAACTTCTTCCGGGTCACGGCGGAATTATGGACAGATTCGACAGCGCATTGTTCGTAATGCCGGTTCTTTATTCGTTGGTATATATTTGCAATTTGCTTAAATGAAATTGATGTTATTTGTGTTATGAAAAGAATTAATTTATTAGGTTCCACAGGTTCAATAGGCGTTCAAACTCTTGATGTTGCAAGAGCAAAAGGCTATAAGATAGAGTCGCTTGCCGCACATTCAAATGTTGATGTCATCGAAAAACAAATAAGAGAATTCAAACCGTCTTTTGCCGCTCTCGTTGACGAAAACGCCGCAAAAGAATTAAAAATCCGTGTTGCGGATTTGCCCGTTAAGGTTTTGAGCGGTACCGAAGGCGTTTCGGTTTGCGGTGCCGAAGCAGAAGGCGATATAACACTTAACGCCGTTGTCGGTATGGCGGGGCTCAAACCGACTTTAGACGCCGTAAACGCCGGTAAAACAATTGCTCTTGCCAACAAAGAAACTCTTGTTGCCGGTGGAAAACTCGTTACCGATGCCGTTAAGAAGAACAATGTTTCGATTCTTCCCGTTGACAGCGAACATTCCGCAATATTCCAATGCCTTTTGGGTGCGCCGAGAAATTCGGCGTTGAAACGAATAATTTTAACCGCATCCGGCGGGCCTTTTTTCGGAAAAACAAAAGACGAACTGAAAAATGTAACTTTAGCCGATGCTTTAAAGCATCCGAGTTGGAGTATGGGTCAAAAAATAACCATTGACAGTGCTACAATGTTCAATAAAGGGCTTGAACTTATCGAGGCTGTGTGGCTGTTTGATGTTTCGCCCGATAAGGTGGATATTGTTGTTCACCGTGAAAGCATAGTTCACTCGCTTGTTGAGTACACGGATAATTCTGTTATTGCGCAGTTGGGTCATCCCGATATGCGATTGCCCATTCAGTTTGCTTTGACTTATCCCGACAGGTTTGAGTCTCCCGAAAAACAACTCGATTTGTGGGAGATCGGCAATCTTTCGTTTTACAAACCGGATTATGAAACTTTTCCGTGTATGGATATTTGCAGAAATGCCATTAAAAAAGGCGGTCTTTATCCTGCCGCCGTTAACTGTGCAAATGAAGAAGCAAACCTTCTTTTCAGACAGGGTAAAATTTCATTTTGTCAAATACCCGAACTTATTTCAGCCGCAGCCCAATGTATTGAAAACAAGCAGAACTACACTTTGCGTGATGTTCTTGATACCGATGTTTTTATGCGTGAAAAGGTGAGGGAGTTTGCTAAACCTTAAATATTAACCGCTATTTTTCGGAGGTGTCGAAAATAATCAGTCTCAGTATCAGCACATTGTGGAGTAGTGTGTGGCCTTATTTACTTGCGATTTTCCTTTTCGGTGTTATCATCGGAATCCATGAATTCGGGCATTTTTCTTTTGCGAAACTTTTTAAAGTTAAAGTAAATGAATTTGCTTTGGGAATGGGCCCGAAAATATTTTCAAAACAAAAAGGCGAAACGGTTTATTCCTTGCGTTTGCTTCCTATCGGCGGTTTTGTAAGTATGGAGGGCGAGGATGAAGACAGCGACGTTGACGGTGCATTTAACAAAAAACCGGCATGGCAGAGGTTTATAATTATCGCCGCCGGTGCCGTTCTTAATTTGATATTGGGCGTGGTAGTTGTTGCTGTTTGTCTTTCATGCAGTGAACTTGTCGGTTCGAGAACGGTTCACAGTTTCACAGACGGTGCGGTAAGTGTCAACAACGGTTTGCAAGCCGGTGATGAAATTGTTAAAATCAACGGCACACACGTGTATTCAAGCAAAGGCATTGCCTTTAATATGGTTCGTGACACCGACAATAAACTTGATATAACCGTTATAAGAGATGACGAAAAAATCGAACTTAAAAACGTTGAATTTAAGCAATTTGAATTCGAAGGCAGAATGTATATTCAGCAAGATTTCAGTATTGTGGGCTACGAGCCGAACTTTTTCAATGTTATGTCAAATGCGTTTTTGGATTCGGCATCTATCGTTCAAATGGTGCGGTTGAGCCTTGTTGATATGGTTACCGGCAAATACGGAATGAAAGAGGTTTCGGGGCCTGTCGGAACAATCTCGGCGATTGCCGAATCGACGGCTGAACCCGAAAGTTTTTCGGATAAAATTCTTACTGCGTTAACGTTTTTGTCAATGATTACAATAAACGTCGGAGTGTTCAATCTTCTTCCGATACCCGCACTTGACGGTGGCAGACTGTTTTTTATTTTTATAGAAATGATAAGGCGCAAACCCATTCCGGCAAAAAAAGAAGGGCTTGTTCATACCGTGGGTCTTGTTGTTTTGTTGCTGTTTATGGCGGTTGTTTCGATAAATGATGTTATTAAATTATTTTAGGTGATTTTTGTGTTAAGACGTGTTTCAAAACAAGTAAAAGTCGGCAATGTTAAAATCGGCGGTGATGCACCGATTGTTATTCAGTCAATGCTTAACGCACCCGCATCCGATTTTGATGCTAATTTAAAGCAAGTTAAAGCGTTGGAAGAAGCCGGTTGCGAAATCGTAAGAATGGCTGTTCCCGATTTTGACGCTGTTAAAGTTTTGGGGAAACTCAAAGAGGAAACAAAAATTCCGCTTGTAGCCGATATACATTTTGACTATAAACTTGCCTTGGAAAGTCTTAAAGCGGGCGTTGATAAAATACGCATAAATCCCGGCAATATAGGTTCAGCCGAGCGTGTAGCTGCCGTTGCCGATGCCTGTGCATTGAGGGGAGTTCCCATACGCATAGGTGTAAACTCCGGTTCCGTCGAAAAAGATTTGCTTGAAAAATTCGGCGGTGCAACCCCCGAAGCAATGGTTGAAAGTGCTTTTCGGCACATTGAACTTCTTGAAAAATGCGGTTTTTACGATACCGTTGTTTCGATCAAGTCGTCGGATGTTGAAAACATGGTTGCATCTTACAGCCTTGTTGCAGAACGGTGCGACTATCCGTTGCATTTAGGCGTGACGGAGGCGGGTACGGAACGCAGTTCTTTGGTTAAATCTTCAATCGGTATCGGTTCGCTTTTGCTTAAAGGAATCGGTGATACCGTGAGGGTGTCGATTACCGATTCGCCCGTTAAGGAAATTTACGCCGCACGTGATATTCTTAACGCCGTAAATCTTCGAGTAGAAACACCGAGGATCGTGGCTTGTCCGACTTGCGGAAGAACTAAAATCGACCTTGTTTCTTTGGCAACGCAAGTGGAAAATGCCGTTAAGGATATCAAAAAGCCCGTGAAGATTGCCGTAATGGGATGTGTTGTTAACGGCCCCGGCGAAGCGAGGGAAGCCGATATCGGAATCGCCGGCGGTGACGGATGTGCCGTGCTTTTTAAAAAGGGCGAAATATTAAGAAAGGTACCCGAAAAGGATATTGTCGAAGCATTGCTCGATGAATTGGATAAAATATGAAATTATATAACTTTCCGGAAATATTCGGTGAATATATATCTACGGAAAAATACCGTAGCATGTTGAATAATGCTATGTTCACCGATTTACATATCAATAAAGACGAACAGTCTTTAACTGCGGTTCTTCACATCGATACATTTGAGAATATTATGTGTTTGAAGGCTGTCGCAAACGAAATAAAAAAATCGCTGGCACTCAAAAAAGTCGAATTCGATTATATTTTACCGCCCGATGCATTAAAACTTGAGTGTTTTCCGATGCTTTTGAAAGTTGTCAAAAAAAGCGTTCCGCAAACAAACGGTTTCTTTGATGAAATAGAAACATCTTTTTCCGACGATGTTTTCACCGTTAAGTTTTTAAAACACGGCAGGGATATTTGCGAAAACGCAAAAGCCGATAAATTTCTTGAAGAATATGTTTTACATCATTTTGAAAGAAAAATCACCGTTGTTTTTGATGGTGAGGACAGCGATGCCGAGGATTTTTTAAGAAAACAGCGTGAAATCGATCGCTCCAATCAGCCGGTCAAACCGCCGGAAGAAAACCCGAATTTCGAGGGCGTTCCGCTTGATTTTAACACCGTCAAACCGATATACGGCAATTATAAATACGTAAAGCCGAAACAGATGTGCGATGTGTCTTTCGATGACGGCGAGGTTACTGTTTGGGGCGACGTGTTTAAATACGAAAAACGTGAAACAAAAGACGGGAAACGTTTAATTATAGAATTCTGCATCACGGATGAAACCGGTGCGTTTTGTTGCAAATTTTTTGATGTTAAAGAACAACTTGAGTTTCTTGATTCGAAAATCAAAGAAGGCGTAACTGTTATTGTTCGCGGGCCGATTATTTATGATGATTATAAAAAGGATTATTTAATAAAAGCGAACTCTGTCGCCACGGTCGATAAAGTTGAACCGACAGACGATTCGGAAGAAAAACGTGTAGAACTTCATTTGCATACCAATATGTCGGCGATGGATGCGATGAGCAGTGCCAAATCGATTGTAAAAAAAGCGATGAAGTGGGGGCACAAAGCCATTGCCATTACCGACCACGGTTGCGTACAAGCGTTCCCGGAGGCATGCAATACCGCACGTGGAAGCGGTTTTAAAATAATTTACGGTTGCGAATGCTACCTTGTTAACGACTATAACGAAGACGGCACCAAGAAAACTCTTGAAGAAATCAAATCCGACCGATATTACCATTGCATTTTGCTTGTTAAAGACGAAGTCGGTTTAAAAAATTTGTATAAATTGGTTTCCGCTTCAAACATTGATTATTTCCACAAAAAACCCAGAATGCCGAAAAGTTTGATTGCCGAAAGGCGAGAGGGTCTTATTATCGGCAGTGCCTGTTCCGAAGGCGAACTTTATCATGCGTTTTTGACTGGCAAAAGTCACGAAGAATTGAAAAAGATAGCCGAATTTTACGATTATCTTGAGATTCAGCCTGTCGGAAATAACGAGTATATGATTTTGAGTCAGCGTGACGGATGCGAAAACATAAACTCTTATGAAGATATACAGCGTATCAACAAGGCGATTATAACTCTCGGTGACGAATTGGGAAAGAAAACGGTTGCCACGGGTGACGTACATTTCCTTAATAAGAACGATGCCAAATTCAGAGCGATTTTACAGGCGGGTCAAGGCTTTTCCGATGCCGACAAACAACCGCCGTTGTACCTTAAAACAACAAGTGAAATGCTTTCCGATTTTGCATATTTGGGCGAAGAAACGGCACGTGAAGTTGTTATCACAAACACAAATATCATTGCCGATATGATAAAACCCGATATTCTTCCCATCCCGGACGGCACTTTCAACCCCGAAATTCCGGGTGCGGAGGAGGATTTGACAAACTGCTGTTGGGAAAAGGCAAAAGAGTGGTACGGTGACCCCGTTCCCGAAGTTGTTGCCAACCGCCTCGACAAAGAGTTGAAATCCATAATCGAAAACGGCTTTGCCGGTCTTTATATGATAGCAAGGCTTCTTGTAAAGCATTCCGAGGAGTGCGGATATTACGTCGGTTCACGTGGTTCGGTCGGTTCGTCGTTTGTTGCCATTATGGCGGGTATATCGGAAGTTAACCCGTTGCAACCGCATTATCGCTGTCCGAATTGCAGGCATTCCGAATTTTTCCTGCATAACGAAGTAGGATCCGGCTTCGATTTACCGCCTAAAGAATGTCCCGAATGCGGAACTGCGATGGTTCGTGACGGTCACGAAATACCGTTCGAAACTTTCCTCGGCTTCTTCGGTGATAAATCTCCCGATATCGACCTTAATTTTGCCGGTGAGTATCAAAGCCAATCTCACAAATATACCGAGGAACTTTTCGGTAAAGGTTATGTTTTTAAAGCGGGTACCATTTCGGGTGTTGCGGAAAAAACAGCCTACGGTTTTGTCAGAAAGTATTTAGACGAACGTGACATTGCCGTCACAAAGGCGGAAACCGACCGTTTGACTCTTGGTTGCACCGGCGTAAAACGAACCACCGGTCAGCACCCCGGCGGTATGGTCGTTGTTCCGAGCAGTTATGAAGTTGAAGATTTTACCCCTGTTCAAAGACCTGCAGACGACACATCGAAAGATATTATCACAACCCACTTTGACTTTAACTCGATGCACGATACTCTCTTGAAACTCGACGAACTCGGTCACGATGTTCCGACGATTTATAAGCATTTGTATGACTTGACGGGCATTGATGTTATGGATATTGACATCAGCGACAGAAAACTTTACGAACTTTGCACTTCTCCCGAACCTCTTGGCGTAACCGAGGATGAAATCGATTGGCCCACGGGAACGCTTTCGATCCCCGAAATGGGTACGGAATTTACAAAAGGAATGCTTCTTGAGGCTAAGCCGCAAACTTTTGCCGACCTTATACAAATTGCGGGTCTTTCCCACGGTACAGCCGTGTGGCTCGGTAACGCACAAGACCTTATCAAAGAGGGAATATGCACCATTTCCGAAGTTATCGGTACTCGTGACAGCATTATGGTTTATCTTCTTCATAAAGGTCTTGAACCGAAACATGCGTTCGATATTATGGAGGATGTCCGTAAAAAGAATAAGCAACTTAAACCCGAACAAGAGGCTATGATGCGTGAACACGGTGTTCCGGAATGGTATATTGATTCGTGTAAAAAAATTCAGTATATGTTCCCCAAAGCCCATGCCGCCGCATATATTATCGCATCGTTGAGGCTTGCGTGGTTCAAGGTTTACAAACCGCTTGAGTATTATTGCGCATATCTCACCGTTCGTGGCGGTGACGTCGATGCCGAGTCAATGTCTAAAGGTAAAGCGGCGGTTAATACACTTTTGAAAATGATTAAGGCAAAAGGCAAAGAGGCTTCCGCAGCGGAAAAAGACAAAGAAACCATTATGCTTATAGTTCACGAGGCAATGGCTCGCGGTATTGAATTTTTACCGATCGATATTTACAAATCAACCGCAAGTTCTTACGAACCCGAAGACGGAAAAATTCGAATGCCTTTCTCGGCGCTTGCCGGTGTCGGCGAAAACGCCGCCGAACAACTTGCAAAAGCACATGAAGACGGCGGCCCCGAATTTTCTTCCATTGAAGATTTCGAAATGCGATCGGGTGCGGGAAAATCAACGGTTGCGTTGTTGAAAGCGTGCGGTGCTTTCGGCGATCTTCCCGACAGCGATCAAATGTCGTTGTTTTGATTGAAATCAAAAGAAGTGAAATTTTAAGTCGGTTAACAAACACCATCTGAATAACGGTGATTGTTTTCTATACATTTAAATTAACAAGGAGTGACAGTTATGAATAAAACCGTTCGCGGTATTTTGAAAGGTGCCGGTATTGCGGTCGGCACGGGGATCGGTGTAAGTATGGTTAGGGCTGCAACAACATATAAAGCCAAACCCGTTGAAGGAACCGAAACACTTCCCGAAGAAAAAGTCGATCTTGAAAGATACATTGAACACCTTTCAAAAGCGATTCAGATTCCCACAATATGCAACAAAGACGAAAGTCTTGTCGATTGGTCAAAATTCGATGAATTTCATGCGTTCCTTAAAGAGGCTTATCCTCTTATACATGAAAAACTCGATATGCAAATCATTTCAACTCGCAGTCTTATGTACCATTGGAAAAGCGAACATCCCGAAAGAGAACCTATCGCTATGCTCGCTCACCAAGACGTTGTCCCCGTGACACCCGGTACAGAGGCTGATTGGGAGCATCCGCCTTTCAGCGGTGATGTTGCCGACGGTTATGTTTGGGGCAGAGGTGCGCTCGATATTAAGAATCACCTTATCGGCGTTATGGAAGCGGTTGAAACACTTCTCGAAGAAGGCTACGTTCCCGAACGTGACGTGTATCTTTGCTTCGGTCATAACGAAGAAGTTATGGCGGAATCCGATGATTGCGGTGCTACATGTATGATGAAATGGTTTAAGGAGCGTGGCATCAAGTTAGACAGCGTTATCGACGAGGGCGGTGCGATTCTTTCGGTTAAGGTCGACAAGGTCATCGACGGTCACCTTGCCGGTGTCGGTATTGCCGAAAAAGGCCATGTCGATTTTGAAATTTCCGTAAATGCAAAGGGTGGTCATTCTTCGCAACCGCCGAAACACAGCGCATTAGGGGAACTTTCAAAAATCGTTTGCAATCTTGAAAAACATCAGTTTAAAGCGGAACTTACCGACCAACTTTCGTCGCTGTTTACCGAAATCGGAAAAAACACAACTTATCCCGTAAGATGTGTGATGTGCAATCTTCCTATTTTGAAACCGCTTGTAACAACCGTTTGCTCGAATATTCCGGCGGTTGCTTCAATGATGCGTACAACTACCGCCGTAACAATGGCAAACGGAAGCCCCGCACCCAATGTTCTTCCTCAAAAAGCATCGGTTGTTGCAAACTTCCGCATAATGCCCGGTCAGACGGTTGAAGATGTTGAAGCACATATCAAAAAATATGCGGGCCCGAAAGCGGAAGTTAAACTTCTCGGCGGTAAAAATCCCTCAAAACTTTCACCCGTTGATTCAAGAGCGTTTAAAGTTATCGAGCAGATTTGCAAAACTATGGATCCCAAAGCGATTGTCGCTCCGTATCTTGTTATGGGTGGCACGGATGCCCGTCAGTATGAAGACGTTTGCGATAACATCTACCGTTATTCTCCGTTCCTTATGACAACACCGCTCCTTCTTACAACGCACGGTACCAACGAAAGAATCCCCGTCGATTCACTTTCCGACGGCGTTGTATTCTTCAAAAGATATATCCGTGCCCTTACAAAAGATTGATAATACGATCTACAAAAATAAGAGATGTTAAAAAAACAGACCGAATAAAACAGTATAATGCAAAGGGGTTTTACGGGTGTGAATAACACCTGTAGAACCCCTTAACTGATTTTAAAAATCAACTCCCTTACAAAACGGGCTGTTAAAAAATGCATTTTTTACAGCCCCTAATTATATATTGATATTATAACTGTTTTTCGGAATAATTCATAAAAACACGGGAAGAATGTTTTTACAGACTGAAAGGGTGGTTTTTATGATAGAACAGGATACGATAAAGTTGCTTCGTGAATGTGATGCCGGTGTTAAAATGGGAATTGCATCCATTGATGATGTTTTGGAGCAGGTGAAAAGCGAAAAGTTAAAAAAGTATCTTATAGAGTGTAAAGACGAGCACAACAAACTCGACACCGAAATTCAAAAACTTCTTGCCGAATTTAAAGACGACGGCAAGAATCCCAATCCGATAGCGAAAGGTATGTCGTGGATGAAAACTAACGTCAAACTCAGTATGGAGCCGTCGGACAGCACCGTTGCCGACCTTATGACAGACGGGTGCAATATGGGTGTTAAGTCGCTTAATAAATATCTTAACCAATATGAGGCGGCGGATGAAAAAACAAAGGATATCGCAAAACGCCTAATAAACCTCGAAGAAAAACTTGCTGTTGACATCAGAAATTTTTTATGATTGAAGGCGAGCGGATAAATGAGTTCAAAAAAGAGTACGAATACGACCGCAAATATGAGTGCGGATTTGATTGCAAAAACATTTATGAACGAAGCACTCGAAATCGAAAACGAGATAATAAACACACGCCGTTTTTTGCACAACCATGCCGAAACGGGATTCGAACTTTCCGAAACGGTTGATTTTGTTAAATCGAAACTGAAAGAGATCGGTTGCGAATATTCGGATTGCGGAAAATCGGGGATTACGGCACTTATCGGAAAAGGTGAAACCGACTCTGTTTTTATGCTCAGAGCCGATATGGATGCGTTGCCGATAGAAGAAAAAACGGGTCTTGATTTTTCGTGCGATAGCGGAAATATGCATGCCTGCGGACACGATATGCACACGGCGATGCTTTTGGGTGCGACACGGATTTTAAAAAATCACGAAAGTGAAATAAAAGGTACCGTTAAAATAATGTTTCAGCCTGCGGAAGAAATTTTTTCGGGTGCTTTGAATATGATTGAGAACGGAGTTTTGAAAAATCCCGATGTTAAGTCTGCCTTGTCGGTACATGTTTTTTCGGGTATACCCGTGAAAACGGGAACGGTAATAATTCCCGTGAAAGGAATCGGTGCGCCGGCGGCGGATTATTTCACCGTGAATGTTCAAGGCAAAAGTTGTCACGGTTCCACACCTCATTTGGGCACGGATTCAATTACCGTTGCCGCACGGATTTTGTTGGGACTTGAGGAAATATCCGCTCGTGAAACATCGGTTGCCGACAAATCGGTGCTTACGGTCGGTCTTTTTCGTGGGGGGAATGTCGGGAATGTTATTGCGGATGAAACGGTTCTGCAGGGGACTTTGCGTTCTTTCAGCGACGAAACACGCAAAAAAATAAAAAAACGTATTTCTGAAATTGCCGAAAATATCGGCAACGCTTATCACACAAAAACAACGGTTTCGTTTGAAAACGGTTGCCCGACACTTGAAAACGATGGCGAGTTAGTCGATGAAGTCAAAAAAAACACACTCGAATTACTCGGTTCGGATTTTGTTATTGATGCGTCGGATTTTTCCGATAACACTCAAACGGGCGGTTCCGAAGATTTTTCGTTTGTAAGCAAAGATGTTCCGTCGGTGATGCTGGGGTTGGCATCGGGCGAGCCCGAAAACGGCTTCGTTTACGGACAGCATCATCCAAAAGTCGATTTCGACGAATCCGTTTTGAAAATCGGCAGTACCGTTATGGCGTATAATGCGTTTGTATGTTCAAATTGTTAAGGGTTCCGTGCGGTCATTCCGACGGAACTATTTATATTTTAAAATGCGAATTGTTTTTTGAGTTAAAAATTGATTTCGAAAATTATTTTTGTGAAAATCGCCCTGACTC
>CAYPAB010000043.1:0-16284 GCA_964408605.1 uncultured Eubacteriales bacterium | reverse complement strand
TTTAACATCGGTTACAATCCCCGACAGCGTAACGAGTATAGGAATCCGTGCTTTCGAATATTGCAAAAGTTTAACATCCGTCACAATCTCCGACAGTGTGACGGGTATAGGTATGTATGCTTTCGATGACACGGCATATTACAATAATGCCGATAATTGGGAAAATGGTGTTTTGTATATCGGGAATCATTTGATAGCAGCAAAAACCACAATCAGCGGTGGCTGTGTTATAAAAGCCGGCACAAAAACGATTGTCGATTCCGCTTTCCAAAATTGCGAAAGTTTAATATCCGTAACGATCCCCGACAGTGTGAGGAGTATAAGCGATTATGCTTTCCGGTATTGCAGAGGTTTAACGACAGTCGCAATTGGAAGCGGTGTAACGAGTATAGGTGAGGATGCTTTCATCGCTTGCACAAGTCTTGGAACGATAACGATCCCCGACAGCGTAACAAGTATAAACAAAGATGCTTTCAATAACACGGCATATTATAACAACGAGAACAATTGGGAAAACGATGTTTTGTATATCGGAAATCATTTGATAAAAGCCAAAAACACAATCAGCGGTGATTATGTTGTAAAAGACAGCACGAAAACAATAGCGGATGAGGCTTTTTACGGCTGTTCGGGACTCGATTCCGTTACTGTCGGCGGTCGTGTGACAAATATAGGTGATTCCGCTTTCAAAAACAGCCCAAACGTGACGATACGTTGCTACAGCGGTTCATATGCTCAAACTTATGCCGAAAAAAACAAAATCAAATACTCCCTGCTTGAGTTAGTTCCCATCGGAAAAACTTTCGTCAGTTCGTCATCAAACCGCATTTTTACGGAGCAATCCGGTAAGAACACCGTCGAAGAAATCGTAACTTCCGAAAATTATTCGGTTATTGCGATTCCCTCTTTTGTAAACGGCACCGCAAACTACTACGGGACGGGTTCGGCAATCGGTTTCTTAAAGAACGGAGCGTTGGAGTTTATATATAAATTGGTGGTTTACGGCGACCTTAACGGCGACAGCACGGTTGATGCTCTTGATGTTGCGATTGCGGAAAAAGTTGCATCGAAAAAACTTAACCTTGACGGTGACTTTTTGCTTGCCGCCGACTTCGACAACAGCGGTGACGTAAGTGTCACGGATTATCAGCAAGTTGTAAACTCGGCGTTAAAATAACATACAATACTAATTAAAAACCGAGGCTGTAAAAAAATGCAATTTTTTTACAGCCCGTTTTGTAAGGGGATAGAAAAAAGATGCAGAACGGACAAAACGAGCAAAAACAAGGCTTCCGTCACCTTTTGTCGAGTGGCGAGGTTTGTTCGTAGCATAAAATATTTAATTTTTTGTATTTGCTGATTTTTTCAATTATTTAAGGGGTTCTATAGGTGTTATTCACACCCATAGAGCCCCTTCGTATTATACTGTTTTATGCGGTCTGCTTTTTTAACATCCCGCTTGTGTTTTAATAGGATGCTTATTTGAGTTTCGATTTGACTATGCTTTCGGCTTTTTCCAAGGCCTCGCCGATTTTTGAAATATCTTTACCGCCTGCCATTGCCGAATCGGGTTTTCCTCCGCCGGAGCCACCCGTGACAGTTGCGACTTCACGAACGATATTGCCGGCATGTGCGCCGTTTGCGACGGCTGTTTTTCCGCAGTAGCATGCAAACGAACACGTGCCTTTTGCCGATTGCTCTGCGGCAAGAATAACAACTATGTCGTCACCGCGGTCTTTTGACGAATCAAGCATCGAGCGTAAAGCACCCGCATCGGCTTCGCCGATGTTTGCGGTAATAAGTTTAACCGCACCGAGGTCTTTGCTGTTATCGAAAAGATTTCCCGCTTTTTGTTTTGCGATTTCCGTTTTTAATTCTTCAAGTTCTTTTTCTTTGTTTTTAAGTTCCTGTGAAAGTGATGTGGCTTTATCGGCAAGGTCGTTGATGTTGCCGAGTTTCATGGCGGTTGCGGTGCTGTGAATAAGTTTTTCACGTGAATCCAAATAGTTTATAACACCAAATCCCGTAACACCTTCGATTCTTCGAACACCCGCTGCGACCGATGTTTCGGATACGATTCTGAAAAGACCGATGTTACCCGTGTTTTTAACGTGCGTACCACCGCAAAGTTCGGTCGAAAAATCACCTGCCGAAACAACTCGAACAACATCGCCGTATTTTTCGCCGAAAAGAGCCATTGCACCTTTTTTCTTGGCGTCGGTTATGCTCATTTCTTCGGTTGAAACATCTGTTGCGGAAAGGATGATTTCGTTTACTCTGTTTTCGATTTTCGTAATTTCTTCGGCGGTTAATGCCGAAAAATGCGAAAAGTCAAAACGAACGGCGTTTTCGTTTACAAGTTGACCCGCCTGCTCGACGTGTGTGCCCAAAATCTCCCTAAGCGATGCTTGAAGAAGGTGCGCTGCGGTGTGATTTCGCATAATCGCAGAACGGCGCTCGGCATCAACATAACCTTTAACGTTGTCGCCGACTTTCAAACAGTCGCCCTCCGTGAGTGTGCCGTGGTGAAGAATTACACCCTCTGCGGTTTTTGTTGTGTCTGTAACGGTGAAGGTGTTCGAATTGAACGTGATAATTCCCGTGTCGCCTACCTGACCGCCACTTTCCGCATAAAAAGCGGATTCCGAAAGAACTATAACAGCATCGTCGCCTTCGCCGATGAAATCTGTTTTTTCGCCGTTTGAGGCGATGGCGAGTATTTCGGAGTCGCACTCAAGCGATGAGTAACCCGTGAAAGCGGTTGCACCGTATTCTTTGAAGGAAATTTCGGAACTTTTCCAACCTTCCGTACCGGCAACTTTGCGTGAAGCCCTTGCGGTGTCTTTGGCGTTTTGAAGAAGTTTTTCAAATTCTTCGGTGTCAACGCTCATATTGTTTTCTTCCAATATTTCACATGTTAAATCTATGGGGAAGCCGTATGTGTCCTGAAGTTTGAATGCATCCGCACCCGAAAGAACAGACCCTTGAGTTTTTTTGATCATATCGCCGAGAAGCGCAAGACCGCTGTCGATCGTTTTATAAAAACTGTTTTCCTCCATGGAAATAACTTTTACGATGTAATCTTGCTTTTCACGAAGCATCGGGTATGCATTTTCGTTTTCTTTGATAACAGTTTCGCAAACTTCCGCAAGGAACGGTCTGTCAATACCCAAAAGTCTGCCGTGACGTGCCGCCCTCCTGAGCAAACGCCTTAAAACATAGCCCCTGCCGTTATTTGAGGGGATAACACCGTCACCTATCATAAATGTTGTTGAACGGATGTGGTCGGTGATAACACGAAGCGATACATCGCTTTTTTCATCGGCACGGTATTCGATGCCGGCGATTTTAATTATGTGTTTCATAATGTTTTGAACGGTGTCAACTTCAAAAAGATTGTCAACCCCCTGCGAGATAACGGCAAGCCTTTCAAGACCCATACCCGTGTCGATATTGGGGTGGGCAAGGGGAGTGTAGTTGTTTTTGCCGTCGTTTTCAAACTGCGTGAAAACAAGGTTCCAAAATTCAACGTATCTGTCGCATTCGCATCCGACTTTGCAATCGGGCGAACCGCAACCGTATTTTTCGCCACGGTCATAATAAAGTTCCGAACAGGGGCCGCAGGGGCCTTGACCGTGCTCCCAGAAATTGTCTTCTTTGCCGAAACGCACCATGTGGTCGGGTTTAACACCGACGTCTTTTGTCCAAATGTCGTATGCTTCGTCGTCGTCAAGATAAACACTGCAATATATTTTGTCGGGGTCCATTTCCATAATTTCGGTGCAAAATTCCCATGCCCACGGAATAACGTCTTTTTTAAAGTAATCACCGAACGAAAAGTTGCCGAGCATTTCAAAATATGTGCCGTGACGTGCCGTTTTGCCGACACGTTCAATGTCGGGTGTGCGGATGCACTTTTGACAAGTGGTAACTCTTTTTGAGGGGGGTGTTTCTTCGCCGGTGAAATATTTTTTCATGGGCGTCATGCCGGCGTTGATAAGAAGAATGCTTTTGTCCCCTTGGGGCACAAGGGGGAAACTCGGCAATCTTAAATGCCCTTTGCTTTCAAAAAATTTGAGGTACTTTTCACGTAATTCGTTAAGTCCTGTCCATTCCATTTTTGTTCACTCCGTTTTTTTAAAAATAAAAAGCACGTTTTACAACACGGGACGGAAAAACCGCGGTACCACCCGAATTGTGCAAAACGCACCACCTTAAAACGACAGTTAACGCCTGTCAACGTGCCGTTTTCGGCAAGGCTCGGTAAGTAGCGAACGTTTTGACGGCAAGAAACTTTCAGCAACCGTTTCCTCTCTGAATGCCGTATCAAAAAATCATCTTACGTCACAGCCACAATGAATATACAAATATATTATATTCAAAATAAAGATAAAGTCAAGTATTAAAATGTGCCGTTCGATTACTTGTATGTTTTAAAATGATGTGTTACAATAATTTCGGCAATATAGTTATGGAGTTGATAAAATGAATGTGACCGATTCGATTGTTTATATAGGCGTTAATGACCGTGATATTGATTTGTTCGAGGGGCAGTATGTTGTCCCGAACGGAATGTCATATAATTCTTATGTGATTTTCGATGAAAAAATCGCCGTAATGGACAGCGTTGATGCAAAGTTTACCGATGAATGGCTTGAAAATGTAAAAAACGCACTCGGCGGAAGAAAGCCCGATTTTTTGGTTGTTCAGCATATGGAACCCGACCATTCGGCTAACATAGATAATTTCCTTAAAGCCTATCCCGAAACGGTTGTCGTTTCTTCGAAAATCGCCTTCGAAATGATGAATCGGTTCTTCGGCACCGATTACAAAGACCGACGCATAATCGTCGGTGAGGGCGACGTTTTGAATTTGGGAAGCCGTACACTTACCTTTTACACGGCACCCATGGTTCATTGGCCCGAAGTCATCGTAACATACGACAGTAAAGATAAAATCCTTTTTTCGGCAGACGGCTTCGGAAAATTCGGTACACTTGATACCGACGAGGATTGGGCTTGCGAAGCACGGCGATATTATATAGGAATAGTGGGTAAATACGGCGTTCAGGTTCAGGCACTTTTGAAAAAGGCGTCGGCACTCGATATCGCAAAAATCTGTCCCTTGCACGGGCCCGTGCTCGACGGCGATTTGAGTTACTATATCAATTTATATGACATTTGGTCATCGTATGCAACCGAAGACGAGGGCGTTGTTATAGCGTACACTTCTGTTTACGGCAATACTAAAAAAGCGGTTGAAACACTCGCCGAAAAACTTAAAGAATACGGTTGCCCGAAAGTTACACTGAATGACCTCGCACGATGCGATATGGCTGAAGCCGTGGAGGATGCTTTCCGCTACGGGAAAATCGTTTTTGCGACTACCACCTATAATTCCGATATATTTCCGTTTATGCGCACTTTCATCAATGCCTTGACGGAACGTAATTTCCGCAACAAAACGGTGGCGTTTATCGAAAACGGAAGTTGGGCACCCACAGCAACAAGCGTAATGAAGCGAATGCTCGAAAAAAGCAAAAATCTTGAATATGCAAGCAATACCGTTCAAATAAAATCGGCACTGAACACCGAAAGCACAGCCCAACTCGGTGCCTTGGCAAAGGAACTTTGCGAATAATTGTAATATATTATATTGTAATTTGATGGTTTTTGATAAGTGTTGAAAATTATGTTGACATCTGTAAACAATTGTATTACAATGGTGTTGCTGAATTACACTGTTTGGAGGTGTATAACTTTGGCCGGAAAAAAACTGTTTATACCGTCAAAACGTTACAAGGGAGAAACCTCTGTCGTATCTGCAAGATTACCAAACGAACTAATAAAAGATATAGATAAAATATCGGAAATCACAGGTCGAAACAGAAATGAAATAATTATGCTTTGTCTGGAATTTGCAATTGATAATCTTGAAACAGACACTGATGAAAAAGAAGGGGTAAAATGAAAAAGAACGGGATAATTTTATTGGTATATGCGATTTTCTCAATTCTGTATATCACCTTGTCGTTTATTTTGATTGCTGTAAGAGACACGGTGTTTTGGATAGGATTTGCAATGGTGCTGATTGCGGTTGTTGTGGCTACGGTTATAACATCGACGACTAACAGGAAAAAAGGTTCGGCGTTTCCGCCGGACATTTCAATGATTTTGTTTTCGGCGATTTATGTTGTGACGGTGGTTGCTGTCAATATTATATTCGGACTTGTATTTGAAACAACTGTCGGTATTTTTATAGGCGTTCATTTGTTTTGCTTGGCGTTGTTCATGATAATTACTGTATTATTGTTTGTAACAAAGAGTGCCGTTATAAAACAAAACAATGAAATTAACGGCAAAATTTGTGAAATGCAAATTCTTATATATGAATTTGAAAAAATAAAAACAAAACTTATAGATATGCAATATGAATCAAAAAAGAAGGCGTTACCGCTTGTTGACAGCCTTCTTGATGAATTGCGTTTTTCGGATTTCGGTCTGACAGTCGATGTTTCCGATATAGATGCACGACTTCGTTCTATGGCTGACATGCTTTCGGCGGAAGTTGATAATTTGGTTTTAATTAAATCCGATGATATAACGAGTTTGGAGTCTATTGTCGGCGATATAAAAAAAGTTGTAAAAGACAGAAACATGCAAATTCGATTGATGAACGGATGTATTTGAGGGGGAAAAAAGAATGGCAATTGTGCAAGTAGTAAAATATAACGGCAGTCCCGATGTGTTTGCTTGGAAATTTCCGAACGAAGAGTTGGGCACGTGGACACAGTTAATTGTTAACGAATCTCAGGAAGCGATACTTTTTAAGGGCGGAAAAGCACTGGATGTGTTTCAAAGCGGTCGTCATACGTTGGATACGGCAAACATTCCGATTTTAAATAAAATCATCAATCTTCCTTTTGGTGGCCGTTCGCCGTTTACCGCTGAAGTGTGGTACATAAACAAAGTCAACTCGCTTGATATCAAGTGGGGAACGGCTTCGCCTATTCAACTGCAAGATCCCAAATATTCAGTATTTATCCCTGTAAGGGCTTTCGGGCAATTCGGAATTAAGATTGAAAATTCCAAACAGTTCCTTGTAAAATTGGTAGGAACTCTCCCCGTGTTTGACAAAACGAATATTCTAAAATATTTTCGCGGTTTGTATCTTACAAAGGTGAAAGATGCAATTTCCTCTTATTTGGTACATAAGCAAATAAGCGTTATGGAAATCAATGCCTATATTGAGGAACTTTCGATCTATCTTCAAGAAAAAATGCAACCTGTACTTGAAGAATACGGCATAAAACTTCTTAATTTTTATGTGAATGATATCAGCGTTCCCGAAGACGATACGGCAGTAAAAAAACTGAAAGATGCCCTCGCGAAGAAAGCGGAGATGAATATCATAGGGTACAGTTATCAGCAAGAGCGTTCATTTGACACGTTGGAAGGTGCGGCGAAAAACAGCGGAACTTCCGGTGAAATTATGGGTGCCGGATTGGGACTCGGAATGGGCGTGGCTATGGGTGGTTCGGTCGCCGGACATTTCGGCGGAGTTGCCGAAGTAATGAACACAAAAGCCGACGATACTAAATCTTGCCCCTCGTGTGGGGCGACAATGCCGATGAACAAACGCTTTTGTGCCGATTGCGGTTGTGATACCGCCAAAGAATCCGCTAAAACAGAGAAGAATGTCGTAAAATGTAATAATTGTGCATTCGAATATAAAAACACAATGAAATTCTGTCCCGAATGTGGCAAGAAGTATATTCCCTGTCCGAAATGCGGTGCCGATTTAAATGCTGAAGCGGTGATGTGTGAGGCTTGTGGCTACGAGATTCCTCAGCCGTGTCCTTACTGTGGTGCCGAACTTCCCGGCACGAATACAAGGTTCTGTCCCGAATGTGGCGAGTCTTTAATTAAAACTTGTCCTTCCTGTAATTCTCCGTTAACCGGTACCCAAAAATTCTGTGCTGAGTGCGGTACGAAAATTGAGTAAGGTAAAGGTGACAACAATGAGGAAAATCAAGAAAAATTTAATTTCCGTTTTTGTCTTTTTTATTCTTATTGCTTTAACGCTTACAACATATTATTTGCTCACGTATGAAAAAACGTTGATGGATAAAACCGTTTTGGTATGCGTTGCGGTTTCGGAAACGGCTACATTATCAGTGACGCTGTTTTATAACATGGTGTCAGGAAAAAAACGACTTGTGATGACAGCGGGAGGATATACAATACTTTTTGTCTATCAAATTGCGGTTTTCATACTGTCGGTGTTATTCAATTTTTACTATCGAGATGCGGTTGTAACCTATAAAATCATTTTTATGTTTCTATCCGGAGTATTCTTGGTTTCATCTGTCTTAATATATTCCTTGGGCAAAAAAGTTTCCGATAAAGCAAATGCTGTTGATGATATTTGCGGTTTCTTTAAAATGCTTGAATATAAAACGGGGAATTTAAGCACTATCAATTGCGAAAAAACTATTCATAGCGAATTTGAAAAAATAGATGATGCTGTGAAAAGTTGTGATCAAAGCGTTTGGGTTGATACCGATGCCCTAATAGATAAAAACATCAACACCCTGTTAGAACAGATGAATGTTAAAAAAAAGGACAACGATATTATTCTCGGAATTTGCGAAAAAACGTTTTCTCTTATCGAACAGAGAAATGCTCAAGTTAGCAGGTTGAAAATCGGAGGAGTGTAAAATATGGCGGGAAACAGCGTTGATTCTGCAATTAAAAAATATAAAGTTAAAGGTACGGTTCAAATAGGATTAGGCTATATAATAGCGGTTTTTAATGGTTTTTTGGCTTTTGTGGGCGGAATCGGCTCCGGTTTTAAGGAGGCGTTTGATGTAGCAATGGTGATCTTCTTTATGGGTGTTGCTGCTTTAGGTGTTTGGTTAGTAGTTAAAGGATATCAAAAATTAAAATTGATAAAAGTATATCATAATTATTCTGTACGGCTTGCGACCGATCCCGAAAAATCAATTGATGTGTTGGCTTCTGCCACAGGCGTTGCGGTCGAAGTTGCCCGAAAAAACATTGTCAATATGCTTACAGCGGGCTTTTTTCCGAATTATTACCTTGATACAAGAAGTAATAAACTGGTCGCATCGAAAATGTCACAACGGCAGATTTCAAATGTTTCGGCGAATATGTCCAATGTGACCAATCAAACAGTAAAATATATAACTGTTCAATGTCGGGGTTGCGGAGCAACTAACAAGATCGCTTCGGGAACGGTTGGCGAATGTGAATTTTGCGGTTCACAAATTTCAGAATAAGGAAGGAGGGTGAACAATATGCAGAAACAGTCTTATTCTTGGGGACTTATTGTCGCAATGCTTTTTGTGTTTTTTCCCGTTGGTATTTGGATGTTGGTTAAAAAGATGACGACTGAGAAATTTAATTATGTCAAAAACGGAAAATCTCTGAATGTTTTGGGCTGGGTACTGATAGGGCTTGCTGTAATATATTTGATTATGGGGGTTACAGGTGAACTCAAAACCGACGATGGATCAAGTGTTGTAGGTATTATTGTTATGATACTTATACTCTTCGGTGGCGGTGGGGCGTTTGCATTGTATAAAGCCAATTCGTACATAAAGAAGGGTACAAAGTATAACAGATATGTTTCCGTTATTAACAGCAACAATGATATGCTGATAGATAACATCGCAGCGGCGTATCCCACAACTTATGAAAAGGCGGCAGAGGATCTTCAAGCAATGATTGATGACGGGTATTTTATGAATGCGTATATTGACTTGAATCAGCGAAAAGTAGTATTGCCGACTAAACCTGTTGATAACGTTGCCGTCAATACTAACACTGCCGGCACAGATACTCAACCTCGAACTGTTAAATGTAGTAATTGCGGTGCAACTAACACATTGATTGCCGGTTCGGTAAATGAATGTGAATATTGTGGCACGGCACTGTAACGGAGAATTGATTTATGGCGGTTTTAAAATGTGAAGCGTGCGGAGCCCCGCTTCCTTTCCAAAACGGTGCTCTTATATCAACATGTGAGTATTGTGGCACAAAAAATGTTTTTGATAACATTGTATCCGCAAATTCGGAAACAGACCGACCGCAAGAGAATCCTCTTGTTTTGAGTCTGTCCGGTATAGGGCAAACAATTTTCGAGAAGAAAACATTTAATGTTTACCGCACTTATGCGGAACTGATTGATACAAAAAGCCAATTTACCGAAGCGCATATTGACTTTAAGTCAGTTGTAAAATTCGGTAGAGCGCACCTTTATGGTAATGCCATAAAATTCAAAATGTCTAACGGGAAAAAATATATCGTTAGATTTATGTGGGCGAGCAATGAAAACTCGGCAGTTACAGTCCTTAACGGTTTGATAAATAATTCAAAAAGGAGAAATTAAGTATGAATTGTAATCAATGTGGAACCCAATTTGAAGGTAAATTTTGTCCCAACTGCGGAACTCCTGCGGGGCAGGTCGTCTCGACTACTCCGACTGCGGAAGCAACACCAAACATTTCTGTTGCAAAGAAGGAAAAGAAACCCGTTTATAAAAAATGGTGGTTTTGGGTGATTATTGCATTTGTGGTTATCGTTATTATTGCCGGTGCGAGTGGCGATACCGAAGGAAATGTTGATACAGACACTGGCGTTTCTGTTACACAAAGCGGTGTCAACACGAATAACGATACAACGGAAAAAAATACTGAGAACAATAAAGTTACTGTTGTTGACTTTAGTTCAATGAGCAAGACCGATATTGAAAAGTGGGCAACAACAAACAAAGTTACCGTTAAGTTCAGCGAAGAATACTCCGATACGGTTGCATCCGGTTCTGTGATCAGCCAAAGCAAAAAGGCAAATACCACCGTAAAGGAAGGCACAACCATTAGCGTTGTAATTTCAAGGGGCGAAAAACCTTCCATTGAATATCAAAATGCACTCAAAAAAGCAGAAACTTATTCGGATATGATGCATATGTCCAAACAGGCTATATATGATCAATTGACATCCGAATACGGGGAGCAGTTCCCTGCGGATGCAGCTCAATATGCTATTGATAACTTGAAAGCGGACTACAAGGCTAACGCTCTGGAAAAAGCAAAAACATATCAGCAGTCCATGAGTATGTCTAAAAGTGCAATTTACGATCAACTTGTTTCCGAATACGGTGAGCAGTTTACCGCCGAGGAAGCGCAATACGCAATTGACCATTTAGAGGATTAACAAACAACATAACAACTTGTATATCCTGTTTTCAAAACACCGACTTCGATAAAATTTCAAAGTCGGTGTTTTTGCTTTTTATCGAATAATGTGTCCATTTTGCCTAAATTTGTTGATTTCCGTGTCGGGGCGGATTATAATGACGTTGAACGTGAGTTTTTTTGAATCATTAAAAGGTGTGTTGTCAATGGTTGATAAAATAACGGATAAATTTCGAATCGGTGCATCATATTATCCCGAATGGTGGCCCGAAGAACAGTGGGAAGAAGATTTTTCCAAAATGGAAAAACTCGGCTTCAATGTTGTGCGTATGGGTGAATTTGCGTGGTCTTGGTATGAGCCGGAAGAAGGCAAATTCAATTTCGAGCCCATGCGCCGTGCGGTCGACTGTGCCGAACGTCACGGAATACAAGTCGTTATGGGAACAACAACCGCTGTTTGCCCCGCGTGGCTCTATCGCAAGCATCCCGAAGTTAAGGGTGGCAACGAAAAAGGCCATTACGATTTCGGCGGTCGAAAAGGGCAATGCCTTTCGAGTGAAGTTTTTTTGAAATATGCCCGTCGCATTACGGAGGAACAGACAAAAGCGTTGGGGAATCATCCGAATATTATCGGTTGGCAGTTGGATAATGAACCGGGCTTTCCGTTTCGTGATTACGACCCTTGCTGTAATCAAGGTTTTCGTGATTGGCTTCGGGAAAAATATAAAACAATTGACGAGTTGAACCGTGCATGGAATAACATGACGTGGTCAAACAGATTTACGGATTTTAACGAGATCGATATCCCCGTAAATTCAAGCGAGGGCGGTTGGACTTTGCAAAATCAACTCGACTACAGAAAGTATTTTTCTTTTACTTTCCACCGCTTGCTGAAAATGGAGGCGGAACTTGTGCGGAAATATTCACCCGACCGATTTATTTACACAAACTGGCCGGGTGCGAATTGGTCTGTAAACTGTTTTGAGGGTATGGAATATTTAGATTATGCGGCTTGGGATAATTATGTTCCTCAGCCAAACGGTGACGATTACCGTGTTCAATTGCGAGCGGGTATGGAACACAGTTTCGACCGCCGTTTGGGAAACGGAAAACAGGCTTTTTTGGTTGCCGAACAGCAAGCACGGGTCGATGCAAACACCGATCCCGCGGTGATGCGTGCGCAAACGTGGTTTAATGTCGCAAACGGTGCATTCGCAACAATATTTTTCGAATGGCGGTGTCCCGTGGGCGGTGCGGAACAATCTTATCCCGGATTACTCGCATTGGATGAGCAGGTGCCGGAGGATATCGCTTCTGTTATTAAGCGTCTGACCGGGGAACTATCGAAACATTATGAAAAAATCAACGGTGCCGTAACAAAATCCAAAATTGCCGTGGTTTATTCATACGAAAGCAGTTGGGGTCGTCGGGACTGGACTGTTGACGGGTTCTATGACGAGGAGATTTTCAATGCGTACAGCGGATTCAAAAATGCACTTCAAACGAATGTGGATGTTATCGGCATAGACGATGATTTATCCGATTACGGTGTTATCGTGTTGCCGAATCACAGCATTATGACGGAAAAACAGGCAACCGCACTCGAAGAATTCGCCCGAAACGGCGGAATTGTCGTGACAAACACCGCTTCGGGAATACACGATGAATATAACCGCACACGGCAGTTGCTTCAACCGGGGTTGTTGGCAACAATGTGCGGTGCGAAGGTTGTAGGTGAAATTTCCGCTTCGAAACTCGAAAAACAAACCGGTCTTGCAAGCGAAGTCGAATTTCCCGACGGCACACGAAGAAAAATCTCGCACACTGTTCACAAACTTCGTTCCGACACCGCCGATACGGTTGCCGTTTACACAACCGGAAGGCTGAAGGGGACACCGGCGGTAACGCTTAACGCATTCGGTGACGGTTATGCGGTTCTGTGTGCAACCGACGGCAATGATGTTTTTTATTACGAAACGCTGGCATCTTGGCTGAAAGAACGGTTTGAAATCAAACCGCTTTTGGATGTCGATGACGGAATTATCACTTCGTCACGAATAAAAGACGGCGTTGAATATATCATAGCGGTCAATATGAAAGACGCTGTTTGCAAAGTGCGTTTAACGGAACCTATGGAAGATATTCTTAACGGCAAAACCGTTTCGGGCGAAGTCGGTCTGCCACCGTATGAGATACTGTTTGTGCGAAAAAAATAAGGTGTACAGTAATGAGTATTGAAATTATCGATAAAATTAACAAAAAACCGTGTACGTGCGGAAAAGAACATACTTTTTCTTCCGATGTAATAATCGGCAAAGGTGCGATAAATCAAATTCCGCAAGTCCTTGAAAAATACAAAGCGAAAAAAGTTTTTGTTGTGTCGGATAAAAATACATACACCGCCGCCGGAAAAAGTGTGTGCGAAATAATCGGAAGTGCCGGTGTCGGCGTTTCTTCTTATGTGTTCAATGAAGAATCGCTTGAACCAAACGAAACAAATGTCGGGCTTGCGATAATGTATCTTGATAAAAAGTGCGATGCCGTTATAGGCGTCGGGTCGGGCGTTATTAACGATATATGCAAAATAGTCGCATCGGTGTCAAACAAGCCTTATATTATTGTCGGCACCGCACCGTCAATGGACGGCTACGCCTCCGACTCGTCTTCTATGATAAGAGAGGGCTTTAAACTGTCGCTGTCAAGCAAAACTCCCGATGTGATAATCGGTGATGTCGATATATTATGCAAAGCACCGACGAAAATGCTGTTGTCGGGTCTTGGCGATATGCTCGCAAAATACGTCAGTATTTGCGAATGGAGAATAGCCGATTTAATAACCGGCGAATACTATTGCGAGAAGGTTGCAACACTTGTGCGCACGGCTTTAAAGCGTTGCATAGATAATGCCGACGGCTTGCTGAAAAGAGATGAAACAGCGGTGAGCGCCGTGTTTGAGGGATTGGTGATTTGCGGTGTCGCAATGAAATTTGCGGGAGTTTCGCACCCTGCGTCGGGCGTTGAACATTATTTGTCGCATATTTGGGATATGCGCGCACTTGAATTCGGCACACCGAAGGATTTCCACGGCATACAGTGTGCAATAGGCACACTCGCCACAGTAAAACTTTATGAGCAGGTAGTCGAGATCACTCCCGATAAACAAAAAGCGTTGGATTATGTTGCCGAGTTTGACTACGCTAAATGGAGTGAAAAACTCGTAGGCTTTTTGGGTAAAGCGGCTCAAAATATGATAGAGTCGGAAAGACGGGAAAACAAATACAGCAAAAAAGGACATGAAAAAAGGCTCGATAAGATAATTGAAAATTGGGATAAAATTCTTGATATCATAAATGAGGAACTTCCCCCGTCAAAAGAAATCGAAAATTTGCTTGATAAACTTCACGCACCGAAAACCGTTTCCGAAATAGGGCTTGACCCGTCGGTTATGCCGATGACATTCAAAGCATCAAAAGACGTGCGTGATAAATATATCCTCTCCCGACTTGCATGGGATCTTGGGATAATTGATGAACCGGAATATTAAAAAAGGGGCTGTAAACCGGCGGTTTACAGCCCCTTCCTCAATTTAATTACTTAAAAGAACGCTTGTATGCCTTTTCCCATTCTTTAACTCCGGCTTCGTTCCATTTTCTCGGCATCATACCGCAGACGGCCGAAACCTTACCTATACGAACACCGCAGTTGATGATTTTTTTAAGAAGAACGGTGTCGGTGCAAACAAGTTTTGCTTTATTGATAAGGTCTTTAGGGTCGAGTTTTGCGATGTTGCCTATTCCGGTGAAATCCGCACCGATGGTTATTAAATCGTCTGTAAGGATCTCTTTTTCGAAAACATAGTCGATTTCTTCGGGAGTGAGTGTGAGAAGCATAAGTTTAATGCAGGCGAGTGCGGCGAGTCCGGAACCGAGTTTTTTGTAATATCCGACTTGATATTTCCAAAGCGTTTCGGCATTGAAGTTTCCGCTTTTGTCCGCTGCAACGGTGTCGGAAAGAATTTTTGCGGCTCGAAGGCTGTTTGCTATGCCGGAGCCGATAAGGGGAACGGGCATAAATGCACTGTCACCAATGGAGGCATAGCCGTTTGCAATCATAACGGCGGAGGGCTGACGAACGGGGATTTGAACAAATTGACCGCCTCTGACAACTTTTTTTCCGAGTCTCGGATTGGTTTTGCGAAGATAATCGGCGAAACGCTCCGCTTCGGTTATGTCGAATTTTTCGAATCTCGCAATAAGAAGGTCGGTGTGAGTGTCCTCGGAAGCCACCCAACTTACACCCTTGATGCCATCGGGAAAAAGAATAACTTTAAATTTTGCGTCAACTTCTTCGTCGCTCGCAACATCGAAAAACGCACGGTAAATATAGACTTTATCGCCGTCTTGAACTTCTTTTTCGATGCCGAATTTGTCGGGCAAATTGCACCTGACGGGAGAGTCGATTCCGCAGGCATCGATTACCAAATCTCCGTAAAAATCGCCATGCGTTGTGCTTATTCCGACAACCCTGTCGCCGAGAACAACAGCGTTTTTAACCTCGCAACCGTAAACTATTTTTACACCGCACTCAAGAGCGTGAGCGATAAAATGCTCATAGATATCACGCCGTTCCATTTTGATTTCAAGTTGTTCTTTCGGAACGTGCTGATGTAGGCACCTCGTTTGCGACGGATTGAAAAATGTCATATCTTTTTTGTATTCGTATTTGCTTTCGGGAGGCATTTTCATTCCGACTGTTTCAAGTGTCTTGGGAGCGAAAATGTCAGTCCAATCATAACCTAACGTGCCCTCGTTTTTCTTTTCGTAAACAGTAACATCATAGCCTTGTTTCGCAAGGAGAGCGGCAGCGGCAATACCGCCGTGACCGAGCCCCGCAACAATAATTTTTTTCGCCATTTTATGACCTCCGAAAGATGCTTGATTTTTAACTTTATTAAATATTACACCAAAACTGTTGCAATGGCAACAAAAACGATGAAAAATCAAATGAAATCCAATGAAAAAACAGAAAATACCGAACGGGCTGTAAAAAAACGCACTTTTTTACAG